>JAENWE010000022.1 GCA_016650185.1 Vicinamibacteria bacterium
CGCTCGGCCGGACCGGCCATCACCCTCTCCTACCTGCTCGCCGCCTTCGCCTGCGTGCTCGCGGGACTGTGCTACGCCGAACTCGCCGGAATGATCCCCGTCGCCGGAAGCGCCTACACCTATGCCTACGCGGCCCTCGGTGAGATCGTGGCCTGGCTCATCGGCTGGGCTCTGGTGCTCGAGTACTCGTTCGCGGCAGCGGCGGTTTCCGTCGGGTGGTCGGGCTATTTCGTAAGCGTGCTGCGCGACACCGGCATCGTGTTCCCACCGCGGTTCACGGCGCCGGTCGGAGCCCTGGCCGGAGCAACCGGGGAGACGGCTATCCTGAACGTGCCCGCCGCCGTCATCGTCATCGTCATCACTCTGGTCCTGGTGCTCGGCATTCGCCTCTCGTCGCGCCTCAACGCGGCCATGGTGGTTGTGAAGGTCGGGGTGATCGTGCTCTTCGTTGGAGCCGGCGCGTTCTTCGTGGACCCGCGAAACTGGACGCCGTTCGTGCCCCAAAACGAGGCATTCGGCCGCTTTGGCTGGAGCGGTGTGCTCAGAGGCGCGGGCATCGTCTTCATGGCGTACCTGGGCTTCGACGCCGTCTCCACCGCAGCCCAGGAGGCGAAAAACCCGAAGCGCGACTTGCCGCTCGCCACCCTCGCCTCGCTCACCATCAGCGCCGCTTTGTACGTGGCCGTCTCCATTGTGCTCACCGGAATCGTCCCCTACTCCGAGCTCGACGTGCCGGACCCAATCGCCGTGGGTATTGATGCCACCGGTCTCACCTGGCTGCGCCCCATCGTCAAGCTGGGCGCCCTGGTCGCTCTGACCAATGTCATTCTGGTTCTTCTGATGGCCCAGGCCCGGATCTTCATGACCATGAGCCGCGATGGTTTGCTGCCGCCGCTGTTCGCGCACATCCACCCTCGCTTTCGAACCCCCCATGTCACGACCCTCATGACCGGAGGGGCGGTGGCCCTGATGGCCGCAGCCTTCCCGATCGGCCTGCTCGGCGAACTGGTGTCTTTGGGGACCCTCTTCATCTTCATCGTGGTGTGTGCCGGCGTGGCCGTGATGCGCCGTCGCGCCCCTGAGATGGAACGTCCGTTTAGGACCCCCGGCGCACCCTTCGTTCCCATTATGGGCGCACTTGTCTGCCTTTATCTGGGTCTTGGCCTGCCGGTTGGGACCTGGGCGCGCTTCCTGGTGTGGCAGGCGCTGGGTCTCGTGCTGTACTTCGCCTACGGTCGGCGGCGGTCCGTCCTGCAACGAGGGATTCCGCCCGCGTCCGCCGAGCTGTGAGTCTCTCCACGAGGTCTATCGATTCTATGAACACCCTCAGTCGAACAGCGATTCTCGTCCTCCTCTCCTGTCCATTGGCGGCTCAGAACAGCGTTTCGGGGGAGTGGATGCTGACCCTGCACGAACCATTCGGGCCGCCGGGTATTTCCCGCCTGTCCCTGCTCGCATCCGAGGGCAAGATCACGGGCTCACTGTGGGATGAGAGAGTCCAGGGAACGGTGCGGGACGACCGCATCACCTTCAAGGCCGAGGACGTCGCTTTCGCACTGACCCTCCAGGGCGAGACCCTGGAAGGCGAAGCCACGTCCAGTGGCGAGACGGTCCGGGTCAGCGCGGTTCGAATTCCGCAGCGCCCTGCCGCTCCGCACACTCACGACTTCGAGCCCACGGCGTTTCATGAGTATTTTTCGTCTCAGATCAAGCCAGCGCTACACATCCAGGTGGGCGACACCGTAAGGACCTGGGCGGTGGACGCGGGCGGTCGTGACCATGAGGGAAGTCGCCGGTCGGCCGGCGGCAACCCGCAGACCGGACCATTCTTCGTCGACGGCGCGGTGCCCGGCGACACCCTGGTCGTCCGCCTCAACAAGGTAGCCATCAATCGCGACTGGGCGCGAAGCGGCAGCGGCATCATGCGCCGGGCGTTGGAGCCCGAGACCCTCGGCGCCATGACCTGGGCCAAGGACTTCCCGAATCGGTGGCAGCTGGATCCGGTGAAGGGCCTTGCCTCCCTGGAGAAGCCTACCGAAGCCCTCAAGAGACTCGTCATCCCCCTTCGGCCGATGCTTGGGTGCATCGCAGTGGCCCCGCCCGAGTCCTGGTCCATTCGAACCCGGGATTCCGGATCGTACGGCGGCAACATGGACTACAACGAGATGCGGGAAGGCACGACGCTTTACCTTCCGGTCTTTCATCCCGGCGCCTTGTTGTTCCTGGGCGACGGCCACGCGGCTCAGGGCGACGGGGAACTGACGGGCGACGCGCTCGAGACGTCGATGGACTTCGAGTTCACGGTGGATGTGATCCCGGGCCGCAGCTTCGGCCATCCGCTCGCCGAAAACGCTGATTTCCTGATCAGCATTGGCATCGGCGGCTCACTCGATCGCGCCCTCCAGCAGGCCACGAGCGGCATGGTCCGCTGGCTCGAGCGCGACTATGGCCTGAACGCCAACGAATCCGCCATGTTGCTCGGCTTTGCAGCGCAGTATGACGTCGTGGACCTGGTGGGCTCGCAGGTGAGTATGGCGATGCGGTTGCCAAAGACGACGCTTGGCCCGTTGACGAAAAAGTAGCGAGCCCAAGGAACTGTCCTGCGAGGAAGGAGTCAGCGGGGCAATACCCATTGGATGGGCGGGAGTTTCACCTCGCTGGGAAGCGACGACATGTCGCCGGTCCGAGCGAAGGTCAGGATCTGCTGGGCAAATTCGGGTGAAGCGTCCATGGCATCATCGAGTGCCGGATGCGATCCCCCGTGGACCACCACGAACCTGCTCCTTTTGAAGTGAGGAGCGAGTTCAAGGGCGTTCTCGAGGGGCGTCGACACGTCGTAGTCGCCTTGCGCGATCACCGTGGGAATCTGGGTGTCGAAATTCTGTCGAAAGGCATCCCCGAGGTCGATCTCCCAGACCGGGCACGCGGCGCGATAGTTGAAGCCGAGCGGTCCGACGATGGCGACCGCGGGGTCCGCCGCGATCTGGGCACTGCGCGCGGGAGTGATCCCCGATCCACAGTCCAGCATGTAGAAGCTGGCCGTCCGGAAGCTCTCGGTCTGACGGTCGCGAAGGCGCTGCTCGGCTGCGGCGGTGAAGTCGCCCCGGTACAAGGTGAGGACGTCGGAGGCCCAGGTCCGCATTCCGTTACGGGATTGCGCGGTGGCGGTGTAGCCAAACGCCATGCCGCGCACATCCTCAGGGCCGAAGCGCACCCGTTGCATGGCTCCCGTTTTCGGATCCTTCAGGGAAACCACGACGGGCTCAGAGGTGACACGCTCGATGACCTTCTCGAAGGCCGCCATCATCCCACCGGACGGAACCAGGCCCTCAAGGGCCGGAGCCGCGTCGGCCTCCGCCGCCAGCCTCTTGATGGAGTTCAGCACGTGGGACGGCATGTCGTAGGTGTGATCCGGGCCCTCCATCCCACGGAGGACGGCGCGCTCAACGATCTGCGGGAAGCGTCGCATGGTGGCCATGGCCCAATGGGAGCCGAAACTGCCGCCCCACAAGACGATCCGTTCATAGCCAAAGGCCTTCCGAACGTCATCGAGGTCGGCGGCCGCCTCCAGAACCGTGAATCCCCCGAGGTCGAGGCCCTGCTCAATCCAGAACGCCTTCTCTCGCCGAGCCGCCTTCTGCACCGCCTCGATCCGCTCGTCATCGGATACCGCGCGGTCGAGGGGAAAGGGCGGTTGGATTTCGATCCAGGTCGTGGGTTTGGACGGACCGATCCCCCGCTGGCTCACCACCACCAGATCGGCCGTCTGGTGAAGGGATTGAAGCCTCTTCTCGTAGTAGCCGCGGCGGGACAGGAGGGGCTCCAGCCCACCGAAGCTCGGACCGCCATACAACAGGAAGATCGGCGGCGCACCGGGCTCTGGACGCACCGCCTTGAAGCGATAGACATCCAGGCTGATCACGGCACTCCCGGGCTTGTTCCGGTTCACGGGGACAAAGATGACCCCTCGCTCGGCCGACGTGAGCCCCCCCGCTTCGAGCGGGATCCGCTCCGGGTACAGGAACATTGAGCCGGCCGGCGGTGTCGGAGCCGCAACCTTTCGCGGAGTCGCCTGCGGGGCCGCCGCCTGCGCGCGGAGGCCCGGGAGCCACAGAGCGGTGACCAATCCAAAGAGGGGAAACACGGCTCTTGCACGGAGTCGCAACAGGGTCGGTTTGTTCATTCTGAGTCCTTAGTTGGTTGGACGATTGCGGGATTACCGAACGGCGACGGGGGCGACCTTCACTCTTCGAAGGTCTCGATTGAAGGCGGCAAGTCCAGTCTCGAGCACCGCCTGCAGCTTCAGGAGATGCCCGTCGAGTTCGGTGGAAAGTTCCGTGAAGACGTCGTAGGCCTGTTGGGTGGGACGCGCGTCCGCCTCCTCGATCACGCCCTGCAGAGCGGCGATGCGATTGTTGAGGCGAATCGGAAAATTGAGCGGATCCTTGGGGCTCCGGTTCTTGACCTGGTAGATAGCCTCCTCGATTGCCGAGAGATTGCAAAGCAGATCGGTCGCCGACCCTCGCAGCGTTCGCGTGAGAGTGCCCATCGCCTTCAGCCGTTCGCCTACCTGTTTCCTGATTTCGCGAATCCGGATCACCGCGCCATTCGCCGCGCTGGTTTTGTCGCTGACCCTTCGGGCCAGGAGGTACTGCTCGCGCAGATCTTCGTCGGAAACATCGGCGAGGCGGGGATCCTTCAGAACGACCAGAGAACGCTCCTCGACTACGCCATCCGCGGTGGGGCGGACGCGATAGGTGGCCGGCGGCACGAACGGTCCGCGGGCCGGATTGGTGCTCCGGAGGATCATTCCCGGAAACACGGTGGCGCCGGTGGTTCGGAGATCCCAGGTCACGCGATTCACGCCCGCGCCCTGCGGCCGGCCACCGGCAAGGCGGCGAACCACCTTTCCATCGGGGTCAAGAACTTCGATCACAAGTTCCTTCGCGGGGGAACTCAGGAGGAAGTCGAGGGCGGCAGGACGGGCTCGCCGATACGCGGGCCCGGGCTCAAACAGATGGACGGAGGCGTCCATCACCTCGGGTGTCGCCTGGCGAAGCGACTCAATCCCATCGAGAACGTAAAACGACCGGCCATGAGTGGCGATGACCAAATCCTGGTCCTCAACCACCAGATCGGAGACCTGCACATCAGGCAGGTTGAGGGACAGAGATTGCCAGTGATCGCCGCGGTCGAAGGAAACATGGACGCCGTGCTCGGTTCCCGCGTAGAGCAGGCCCGGCCGTTTCCGGTCCTCCCGAATGGCGTGGACATAGTCGGAAGCGCCGAGGCCCTCCGTGATCCGGGTCCAGGTCCTTCCATAGTCGGTGGTTCGCCACGCGTAGGGAGCCCGGTCGTCGAGGCGATACCGCTTCCCCGCGAGAAACGCCGTGCCGGCGGCATGCGGCGAGGCCTCGATCAGGCTCACGGTGGTGAACTCGGGCATGTCGGCCGGGGTGATAGCCGTCCAGGCCTTGCCACCATCCCGCGTGAGGTGGACGCGGCCGTCGTCAGAGCCGACCCAGATCGTGTCCTTCTCGATCCGCGAAGGCGCGATGGTGAAAATCGTCGCGAAAAACTCGGGACCGTTCTGGTCCTTGGTGATCGGGCCGCCGGAGTCGCCGAGGGTGTTTGGGTCAGCGCGGGTCAGATCCGGGCTGATCTTTTCCCAGGTCTGGCCCTCGTTTCTGGTGCGCCACAAATGCTGGGAGCCGGCGTAGACCGTGCCCGGGTCGAGCTTCGACACCGCGATCGGGAACGTCCAGTTCCAGCGTTCGGGAACACTTCCTGCCGATTCGCCCGAATAGAGGCGAGGGTAGGGTTGAATGTCGCGCGCCTGTCCCGTGCGGCGATCGTAGCGGGTCAGATAAGCCTCTTGCCCGCCTCCATAGAAGATGTTGGGATCGGTCGGATGAGGCACGACATAGCCGCTTTCGTTACCGCCCGCGGCGTACATCCAGTCACCGTCTGGTTCGCGGGGATCATGCAGGTGATCAGCCCCGTCGCTCGGGACGCAGGAGGTCGAGTTGTCCTGTTGAGCCCCGCAAGCGTGAAACGGGAAGTCAACTGTCGTGGCCACGTGGTACATCTGTGCGGTCGGGAAGTTCTGTTCCGACCAGGTCTGGCCGCCGTTGACGCTGATCGATCCGCCGCCATCGTTGGCTCCGATCATTCGTTGGGGGTTGGTCGGATCGATCCACAGATCGTGATGATCCGCGTGCGGCTCGGGCAGAGCGGTGAAGGTGCGCCCTCCATCCGTGGATCGGTTGAACCGGAAGTTCAGAGCGTAGACCGTGTCCCGATCCTTCGGGTCCGCGACGATGCGCGAGAAGTAGAAGGCCCGCTGGCGCAGATCGCGTTCTTCGTTCATCCGTGCCCACGTGGCTCCCGCGTCGTCCGAGCGAAAGACGCCGCCATCATCCGCCTCAACCAGGGAATAGACCCGCTGGCTGTCCGCCGGGGACACCGTCACCGTGATCTTTCCCACGACCCCCTTCGGAAGGCCCGGGCGACGCGTCAACTCAGTCCAGGTCGAACCGCCGTCGTTCGATTTGAAAAGCCCGGATCCCGGGCCGCCACTGGAGAGCGACCATGGAGTGCGATGGACCTCCCACAGGGTTGCATAGACGACTTGCGGGTCGTTGACATCGAGCGCAAGGTCGACGGCGCCCACCCGGTCGCTTCGATACAGCACGCGAGTCCAGGTGCTTCCTCCGTCCACGGAGCGATAGACACCGCGTTGCTCGTTGGGTCCGTATGGATGGCCCAGGGCCGCGACGAACACCACGTCGGGATTCGTGGGATGGATGCGGATCCGTCCGATGGCATGGGTGTCTCCAAGACCGACATGCGTCCAGGTCTTGCCGGCGTC
>JAENWE010000023.1 GCA_016650185.1 Vicinamibacteria bacterium
AGCCCGATCACCCGAAACGCGGAACGCGCGGAGTTGATGAAGCGCTTTCCGGAATTCGCACGTATCCAGGGCCGGCCCCAGCAGGTCCTCTCCGATCTGCAGGCCGCGAAAGTGCTCCGCGCGGCCTTTGCCGATCGCCAGCTTGAAGAAGTGATGGTCGACTTCTGGTTCAACCACTTCAACGTCTTCGCGCGCAAAGGGCCGATCGAGTTCATGGTTGGAGAGTACGAGCGGACCCTCCGAAAAAACGCTCTGGGAAGGTTCGAAGATCTGCTCGTTGCCACCGCCCGGAGCCCGGCCATGCTCTTCTACCTCGACAACTGGCAGTCGACGGATCCTGATTTCTCACCGCGTCCCTTCACCAATCGAAGGCGCAACCCGAACGGTGCGGGCGGCGTTCGACCTCCCGCAGGGCGAGCGCAGAACAGTAACCCTCCCGCTCCGCCACGGCGCACCTTCGGTATCAACGAGAACTACGCGCGCGAGTTGATGGAGCTCCATACCCTGGGTGTGGACAGCGGCTACACCCAAGCGGACGTGGTCGAAGTGGCCCGAGCCTTCACCGGCTGGACCATCGTGGGTGAAGGTCCGGGCGGCCCCAGGCAGAACCGCGAAGCCCGGTTCGGATTCGAAGAAGCGCGTCACGTCAAGGGCGACAAGAAAGTGCTCGGGACCACGGTCAAGAATGGCGGGGAGAAGGAAGGTCTCGAGATTCTGCACCGACTCGCGACCCATCCTTCGACGGCCAAGTTCGTGGCCACCAAGCTGGTCCGAAAGTTCGTCGCCGATGTCCCGCCCAAAGCGCTGGTCCTGCGTGCTGCCGCCACCTTCGAAAAGACGGGCGGCGACATCCGGCAGGTCCTGCGGGCCATCTTCACCTCGGAAGAATTCCTCGGCCCTGCTTTTCGGACCGCGAAGATCAAGACACCGTTCGAGTTCGTAGTGAGTTCGGTGCGAGCCACGGAAACCGACGTGCGCAGCGCGCGGGATCTGGCCCAGCGGATCGGCTCCATGGGTATGCCTTTGTATCTGCAGCAACCGCCCACCGGCTACAAAGACACCGCCGAAGAGTGGATCTCGACCTCGGCTCTCCTGGAACGCATGAACTTCGCCCTCGATCTCTCGGCTGGGCGTGTCCGGGGCGTGCGCCTGGACGTGGATAGCCTGGGCGAAGGACGGTCGATCAACTCGATCGCAGCCCGAATCCTGCCCGAGGGGCTGTCCGCGAACTCGAGGTCAACCCTTGAGAGCGAGGCGCGAAAGGAAGGAAGCGATCCAGCCAGGCTGGTCGGCCTGGTCCTCGGCTCACCCGAATTTCAAAGGAAATAAGCCATGAGTCTCGATCGATCCCGGCGCGTCTTTCTGAAGTCTTCAGCTTTGGCTGGTCTCGTGTTTGGGGCGGCCCCGAGGACCCTTCTGCGATCCGTCTACGCGGCAGGCCCCAAGGGGAAGCGTAAGACGATGGTCGTGATCTTCCAACGGGGCGCTTGCGACGGACTCAACACCGTGATTCCCTACGCGGATCCTGGCTACGCGAAGGGTCGCCCCAGCATCGCGATCTCCCCTCCGGGCGGCGGGCGCGAAGGTTCCGCACTCGATCTCGACGGCCATTTCGGCCTTCACCCGGCTCTTTCCGACCTCCTGCCTATTTACAAGGACGGTCATCTCGGCATAGTCCACGCCATCGGATCGCCGGATCTGACCCGGTCCCATTTTGACGCGCAGGACTTCATGGAGAGCGGCACGCCGGGCCAAAAGTCCACCACGGATGGCTGGATGAACCGCTGCTCGGGGTCGATGGGCGAGACCGATTCGAAGTTCCGCGCGGTGGCCTTGACCCAGACCTTGCCCCGCGTGCTCAGAGGCTCGTCGCCCGCGGTGGCCCTGGCTCGGATCGACGATTTTCATGTCCGAGAAGACATCGCAATGAGCGAGGGGCCGATGGCGGAGGGTCGGCCAGGGGGAAGACGGCGGCCCGGCCGGGGCGCCGGCCCGAACGGCAATGGGCCGAGAACAGCGAAGCCCGGGGTCTCGGACGAATCCTCGGCCGCGTTCGAAAAGCTCTACGCGGAAGCCGCCCACGACATGCTGGGAAACGCCGGTCGCGAGACCTTCGAGGCCATCGAAGCGCTCAAGGTCGCCGATCCTTCGAAGTATCGGCCGCGTGAGGGCGTGACCTACCCGCGAGGCCGGCTGGGCGACAGCCTTCAGCAGATGGCTCAGCTGATCAAGGCCGACCTGGGGGTGGAGCTCGGGTTCGTCGATGTCGGAGGCTGGGATCACCACACCGCTGAAGGCTCCTCGACCGGCCAGCTCGCCAATCTCCTTCGACAGCTCGGCGGATCCATGGCCGCCTTCCATCGTGACCTTGGCGATCGCATGAACGATGTCGTGGTCATGACGATGACGGAATTCGGCCGGACGGTAAGGGAAAACGGGAATCGCGGCACCGATCACGGTCACGGGAGCGTGTCCTTCGTCATGGGAGGACCGGTCAATGGCGGCCGGGTCCATGGCAAATTCCCGAAGCTCTCCGAAGAGAACCTGTTCGAGGGCCGGGACCTGCCCGTGACCACGGACTTCCGCGACCTGGTCGGAGAAGTCCTGTCTCGACACGGCGGCCTCTCGAATCTGAAGGGCGTGTTCCCGGCCTACGAGATCAAGCCCGCGGCTTTCGTGGGAGCCCTCCGAGCCTAGGAACAAACTGGACGGCCTAAGGTGGTAGCATTCCTGTTCCCCAAGGAGGGGCGTTCCACCTGTTCGGATCGGGTTCGTGGACGTCGCCCCCTGGATTTTCAAGAACCCAAAACGGAGGACTTTCACCACGTGTCGTTGATGTCGGAAGATGAGAAGCCTTGGAAGCGCGACCTTGTTCGCACGGCCGCGAACCGTCGTGAACAGGTCGCGGCACAACTGGAGACGGACATTCAGTCGGCGCCCTCGTTCGAAGAGGCGCTCCGACTCGCGGTGGACAGTCTGAAGAAGAAGTTCGCGCGCTACACCGCGGTCTCGGCTTACGTAGCCGACGGCGAAGACCTGGCCATGCTGACCGCGGCCAATCGCCCGACCGGTCCCGAGCGCGTTGGTTCGGGCGGACCGCTGGCCGACGCGGCCCGGAATCCGCGATCGACCATGATCTCAAACATCACCGAGGAAAGCGCCTGGAAAGCCGTAGGGTTGACGGTGGGTTCGCTCCTCATCGCTCCGGTTCGAACCGAAGCGGGACTGTGGGCCATTCTGGAAGTCTGGAGCGATTTCCGCGATTCGTTCACGCCCCAGGATCAGCGCCTGCTCGAGCGCGTCGCCACCGCGCTCGGCAAGAAAACGCCCGCCGCCTAGAGGCGTCGTCCCTGAGCTAGGAGGGCCCGATGGCGAGCTTTCTTCAAGGCATCATCCCTCCCGTCGTCACGCCCTTTGAGGCGGACGGTCGGCTCGACCTCACCGGCTTCGAATCGAACATCGAGTCGTACTCCGCCTGCGACTTTTCAAGCATCCTGGTCCTGGGCAGCAACGGCGAGGCGGCCTGTCTCTCGGAAGACGAGAAGGTCGCGATCATCAAGGCCGCGGTGTCGAAATCGAACGGCCGCCCCATTTACGCGGGCACCGGGACCGATTCAACCCGCACCACCGTCGACCTCACGAAGAAGGTCGCGGACGCGGGCGCCTCGGCGGCCCTGGTCCTGAATCCCTTCTTCTTCAAGAGCCAGCTGAACGGCGAGGCCCTCCGGCGGCACTACGAAGCGGTCGCGGACGACTCCCCCATCCCGGTCCTGCTCTACTCCATGCCCGGAGCCACCGGCCTGGCCATTCCCCCCGGGGTGGTTCATCAGCTCGCGAAGCATCCGAACATCCGCGGCATGAAGGACTCGAGCGGCGACATCGCGAACCTGCAGAGAATCCTCGCCGGTGTTCCCAAGGATTTCCCCCTCGCCGCCGGATCAGCGCCCATTCTCTACTCCGCCCTCGCGCTGGGCGCCTCGGGCGGTGTCCTGGCCGTTGCGGGTTGCGCTCCTGAGGCCACCATCGCGGTCTACCGCGCCTTCGAGGCGGGCGATCATGACAAGGCGCGACGCCTGCAGATCGCCCTCACCCCTCTGGCCGTGGCTGTAACCGGCACGTATGGCGTCGCTGGGCTCAAAGCCGCCGTGACTCTTTCCGGCCGCCAGGGAGGAGTTCCCCGTCCACCCTTAGCACCCGCCACCGAGTCTGAGCTCGCCGAGATCAAGCGCTTGATGGACGCGACGACCGCGGCGGCTTCCTGACCGTCATGGTTCAGAAAATCCAAGCGGGCGCTTTCGCCGACTTCAAAGCGATCTGATTTTCATCGCCTACGGGAATTCGCACCAGAGCGACCCCGGGCCGTCCCGAGAGACCCTTCGCTGAGCAGGCCTGCGGCGGTGCGTCGCCCACGGGCAGCCGGTACTGACCCTCGTGCATCAGACGATAGACGCTCAGATGCGGCCAGTTTCCGATTGAAAGCCTCGGCCCTTCATCTCCCTCTCGGATGTCGCCGAAAACCCTCATCGTCGCGTCTCCTCTCACTCGGATCCTAAGCTCGGCCGCGGCGAGAAGGTCTTCGCCAATGGGCGCTCTCCACGTTTGCCTGAACGTGGCCGGATCGCGATGGCCGCGAACACTGGCCAGTCCAAACGCGGGCATCATGGCCACCGGCGGCTCGAGCAGACGGCCGTTTACTTCGATGCGCGGCGGAAGAGCCTCACTCGACTGAGCGTCGATCAGAAGCCACGCGGGTTCCGGGGGCGCCGAGTCGTCAGCTCGAGGAGTGATGGCCGCGAGGCGGCACGAGGCCTCAAATGGCGGATCGACCGCCACGGACCACGCCCCTCGTTCGGTGTCCGTCAGGGAGGCCGCCCATGAACTGCCAAGCAGCACGATAAACCCGATGGCGGCTCCAAGCACTCGTGCCCTTGCGTCCTTTCCCCAGGCCCGAATGGCGACCGTAAGGGCCACTCCCAGTCCAATCCAAAGGAGGCTGTTGACGAGCCACAAGAAGACGTCGCCACGGACCCCCAGCCGGGCGAAAGCGGCGGCAGGGAGAAGCGCGCCGAGGGCGGCACCGGCAAGGCTGCCCATCAGCAGGCCTGCTCTCGTTCGCTCCTGCCAGAGGCGATCAATGGTAAAGGCGGCGCCCATGATCGTGAAGGTGAGGGCCGGAGTGGCGTACTTGTTGAAGACGTGGTACGCGGGATAGGTCATGGACAGCATGACGAAGGGAAGGGAGAGCAAGGCCAGGCGGCCTGACAGCAGGGCGGGAACACTCAGAACGAAGAGAACGACCAACGCACGGTGAAACCAGATCTGAAGGTCGAAGGGCAGCACGAACGGAACCGCAAATGGATTGTCCGGTTGATGCCACAAGCGATGGAGATTGGTCAGGACGGTCTGCAAGGATTTTCCGGGGTGACGGGAAACGAAGAAAGCCACATCCGCGAAGGTGGATGACACCGCCCCGTCTCCCTGGAGCGCTATGAGTTCCTTCTGGTAACTGGTGTCTTCGATGCGCAGGGGGCCTTGCCAGCCATCGCTGTCCAGGTAAAGCCAGAAGCCGAGCGGATGGGGCGAGGTGTAGGCAAAGAACCCGTACTGCCGGTCGAGCACGTAGCTCCTGGGCTTGGCGAAGTGTTCCGCAGCGGCCACGGGAAGGAGCACGCTGCACAGTCCGAGGAGCGGCGCCACCAGGAGGACGGGACGACGCACGAACATGGACGCCCAGGGAATCAGACAGAGGCCGAGGGCCAGAAGCAGGAAGGACAGACCCTGAGGATGCAGGGAGAGTCCGAGGCCGAGGAAGATCCCGGCCGTCAGAAAAATGCGCGGGTCATCTTCATGGCGCCGCGCGCTGAGGGCAACGAATGCGGCCAGGGTCCAAGCCGCGAGAATGAAGGGCTCGGGCTGGACGATCCCAGGCAGGACCCAGAAACTGGGGTGCAACAGGGCGAGGCCCAGGGCGATTTTCCCGGCTCGCGGGCCGATCTCGGTCTCGCAGATCGAAACGAGCGCTCCTACCGCCGCCGCCATGGCGACGGCCTGAGCGGCGTAGATGAGCGCCAGTCCTCCCCCCAGGAGTCGCAGAAGGCCGTAGAGCAAACCCGTCACGGGAAGGGCCAGAAAGGGCTGAACATCACTCAAGGCCGGGCCCAGGTCGAGGGGGGACCTCATCGAGACGATGGCCTCCTTGAACCGGCCGCCCATTTCGAAGTAGGCGTGAGGATCGCCCAGGGGAAGCGGCTGGTCGAACCAATTGAGTTGGACCGTGCTCAGGGCGAGGGATGCCGCGAAGGCTGGAATCGTCCATCGAGCCCGGGGACGCAGCGCAGGAAGACGCGATTCTCTGAGGGCCAGGAACAGCGGAAGGAGCAGGAGGAGAACGAGGAAGAGCGGAGCGAGCCGGGCCAGCGCAATCCGCGCGAAGGTGAAGGAAAGGCTGCCGGCGGCCATGGCGCAAAACGCGCCCCCCAACAACCCTGCCGCGGCTAGCGCCTGTCTCAGGCCGCGCGCGGCAATCGCGATGGCGATCGCGCCCAGGAGACCGAGAACCCCGGCCTGCCCGACGGCCTGGTGAACCCGCTCCACGACAATTTCGTGGAGCCGGATGCGCGAGGCGGACGTAATGGACAAGGATCCACCCTCAGGGAGGTCGAGTCGGACAGTGAGCGGAATCTCCGAGCCCAGAATGGTCTGATCGACGCCGTCGCCGCTCAACCGAATCGGGCCGCTCCCCGAAACTCGGACCGAGAGAATCACCGGCTCCCGCGGAAGATCGACGCGGCCGCCGGCGCCTTCGGAAACTATGCCGGAAAAATCCAGACGGCCCCGTCCAAATCCGGTAGTGAGTCCATGCCCTCCGTAGTTGGCCGGAGCGGTCATCCGCGAGATCGCGGCGGGTAGGACGGTCAGGGCGGCGAGGACCGCGACACACAGGGCCCGGACCGTTGCGGGCCTCCTCGTCAATCAGAGCTCCGAATATCGCGTCAGCTGAACGTCATTGCTCGCGAGGGCGTCGCGCACATCCGATGCCCTGACTGCGGCGAGTTCCTGCCCCCACTTGAAGTTCCAGGAGGAATAACGACTTTCAAGCGCCTTCTGGTCGGCGCCCGGATGAACGACCAGCTCCGTCACTCCTTCGGGCAGAGCCGGAATGCCGTTCAGGAGCGCGAGGCCAGTGAGACGGCCGCTGGGCGAGGGCAGCCACAAGGTGTCAGGGGTGAGGAGACCTCGGGTACGCGCGGCGCGCTGCAGGCTCTTGGCCAGGGGCGCCAGAAAGAGGCTGAACTTCGTCCTCGTCGGCACCACCCGCCCACCCGCGCGCACTCCTCGGATCTGGTAGCGCTCGGCGAGCCGGAAGAAAACTCGTCGAAGCTGCGGAAAAAAATGGGCGTGCTGATGCGAATCGAGATGCGAAATGGTCAGGCCCGCCTTCAGAACCTTCTGAATCTGGGCGTCGAGCTCCATCTCGATCTCAGCGATATCGATGCGCCCTTTCACCAGGGCGATGAAAAGTTGTCGATAGGACTTGGGAAAGGCTCGGTTGGGGGCGAGCGTCTTCAACTGATCCGGACCGAGAAGAGGGCTCTCCTCGACCAGGGTCAGGTGAATCCCCAGGTCCAGTTTCCGCCGCTTCCCGACCAATCGGCAGGCATGGTCGAAGTCTCGGCCGCAGGCCACGATGGACGCGGAGGTGACGATGCCCTGCTCGTGAGCCTCGAGGACGCCCTCGTTGATAGCCTCGTGAAGCCCGAGATCGTCTCCGCTCACGATCAGCTTGCGGATCATGCAGCGAGACCCGGCTTCCGGGCGGTCAACAGGATATGGGGGGAGGCAAAACCGGCGTCCAGGGACCGCATGGTCACGCCCTCGAATCCAATCGCACAGAGCCGGTCTCTCAGGCCGTCCGCTCTCTCAAAATGCATGGTCTCGCCTTTGGTGATCCGCAGGACCCGGGTGCTTATGAGCTCTTGAAGCTTCAAGCGCTCAAACTTCCAGCGTGGTTCGGTTCCGATCTCCTTGAGGACGAAGCGGCCCCCCGGCGC
>JAENWE010000024.1 GCA_016650185.1 Vicinamibacteria bacterium
AACGAACGGGACGAATTGGGAAGCGATCTCGTCCCCGACTACATGACCACGGTCAAGGACGGCGCGTTTTACGGCTGGCCCTACAGTTACTACGGCCAGCACATCGACACCCGAGTCAAACCGCAGCGGCCGGATCTGGTGGCCAAAGCCATTCCACCCGACTTCGCTCTGGGTCCTCACACCGCCTCGCTTGGACTCGCTTTCTCACGAGAGACCTCGCTGCCCGCGCGTTTCCGTCAGGGAGCGTTCGTTGGCCAGCACGGCTCGTGGAATCGCAAACCGCGCAGCGGCTACAAGGTCATTTTCGTACCCTTCACGTCCGGCCATCCGTCGGGAGATCCCATCGACGTGCTCACCGGTTTCGTCGATGCCGGCGGCGGCGCGATGGGCCGGCCCGTCGGCGTGGCCATGGACAAGTCGGGCGCGTTGTTGGTAGCGGACGACGTGGGCAACATCATCTGGCGGGTCCGGCGCGCGGACGAGACACCGTCACGGCCCGCGCCGAAGAACTGACGATCTTGCGCACCGCTCGCCGAAGGCGCGATTGCGGCTTGAGAGCGGCATGAAAGCAACCGTTCTTCTGAACGCGTCCGCCGGCTGGATGGCCGGCGCGAACGGAGCGGCGACGCTCAAACGTGTGCGCGAGGCGTTCGCAAGCGTCAACGTGGCTGCCCAGGTGTTGGCCCTCGACCACGCGGGACTGGCCGAAGCTGCGGTGCGCGCCGCCTCGTCCGACGTGGACGCGGTCGTTCTCGGCGGTGGAGACGGTACCGTGAATACCGGGGCCGCCGCGATTGCGGGCAGCCCTAAAGCGCTCGGCATTCTGCCCCTCGGCACCCTCAACCACTTCGCGAAGGATGCCGGCATCCCGCTTGATTTCGACGAGGCTGTGGCCACGATCGCGGCCGGAGTGGTGAGAGAAGTGGACGTCGGCGAGGTGAACGGACGCGTCTTCATCAACAATTCGTCCGTCGGTCTGTACCCTTCCGCGGTGGACCAGCGTGACGAGCTGCGTCACCAGCACGGCGGAGGCAAGACCTCGGCCATGCTCAATGCGTCCGCGGACGTCTTCCGAAGATTCCCCCTTCTCGACGTCACCCTCCAGGTCAACGACCGGGCGGTCGCGCTCAGAACGCCGTTCGTTTTCGTCGGCAATAATCGATACGACATGAGTCTCTTCTCGCTGGGGCGTCGCACCACTCTCGATGGCGGCGAGCTTGGGGTGTATCTCACTCGGACCACGAACCGTTTCGGCGTGCTTCGCCTGGCGTGCCGCGCGCTGATCGGCCGCATGAAGCAGGACCGCGACTTTCGCTACTTCACGATTCGAGAGATCGAGATACGCTCGAGGCGTCGATCGTTGCGGGTCGCGCTTGATGGAGAGGTGGTTCAGATGACTTCGCCGATTCGCTACTCGATTCGTCCGCGCGCGTTGCGCGTTCTCGCTCCCCCACCCGAGCCTCCTCCGGAAGACGCTTGACCACGCTCGCGCACATCTCCGACCTGCACTTCGGGACCGAGAGCCCGGAGATCGTGGAGGGCCTGATCGAAGACATCACTCGCCACGCACCCGCGCTCATCGTGGTCAGCGGCGATTTGACCCAGCGGGCGAGGGGAAGGGAATTCATGGCCGCGCGCGCTTTCCTTGATCGACTCCCCTTTCCGCGACTGGTCGTGCCCGGCAATCACGATATTCCCCTCTTCGACGTCCTGACTCGTTTCGCGCGACCGCTCGCGCGCTTCCGTCGCTACATCAACGACGAGGTGGACCCTTTCGTCCTCACCGACAAGGTCGCCGCCCTCGGGATCAACACCGCGCGCTCCAACACCTGGAAGGACGGTCGCGTGTCCGGCAGTCAGATCGAGAAACTGCGCGAGCGGATGAAAGCCGTTCCCCCGGGAGTGATGAAGGTGCTCGTCACCCATCATCCCTTCCTGCCGCCGCCGGGAGACGTATCGCCGCCCCTGGTGGGCCGAGCCGCCGAAGCGCTGCAGGCGGCCGAGGCCTGCGGCGTTGATCTCATGCTCGCCGGACATCTTCACGTCGGCTACAGCGGGGACGTGCGCACGCATCACCTGGGAGTTCGGCGCTCGATCCTCGTGGCCCAGGCCGGCACCGCAACCTCGCATCGCATCCGCGGCGAAGCGAACAGTTACAACGTGATCCGTCTCGCGACGGACCGCATCGATTGTTCGTTTCGGGTGTGGGACGGGAAGCGATTTCTGGAAGCGAAATCGCTCGGGTACCTGAAGCGCGACGCCGACTGGCAACCCATCAAGGCGGCCTAGTGAATGACGCCTTCGTTTCGGGCCCCCGTTTCTTGGCATCGATGCCAATGTCTATCTTCGTAGGGCTCTCCGCGTCACGCAAGGTCGAAGCGATCAAGGTTCATGACCTTGTTCCAGGCCGCCACGAAGTCGCGCACGAACGCCTTCTGGCCGTCGCTGCAGGCGTAGACCTCGGCGAGGGCTCGGAGCTGGGAGTTCGAACCGAAGACCAGGTCGACGATCGTGCCCGACCACTTGGCCTTGCCCGTCTTCCGATCCGTCCCCTCCAACACGCCCTCGGTGGCCGACTTCTGCCACTGCGTGCCCATGTCGAGGAGATTCACGAAGAAGTCGTTGGTCAATGTTTCAGGCTTCTCGGTGAAGACACCGTGCTTGGACTGGCCTGCGTTGGCGTTCAAAGCGCGCATGCCGCCGATCAGAACCGTCATCTCGGGTGCGGTGAGGTTCATCAGTTGCGCCTTGTCGACGAGCAGTTCAGCCGCCGCGGACTCGTATCCCTTGCGGGCGTAGTTGCGGAAGCCGTCCCCAACCGGCTCGAGTACTTTGAACGACTCCGCGTCGGTCTGTTCCTGGGTCGCATCGGTGCGACCGGGTGAGAAAGGCACCTTCACTTCGTGACCGGCCTTCTTGGCGGCCGCCTCAACCGCTGCGCAGCCGCCGAGAACGATCAGGTCAGCGAGCGAGATCTTCTTCCCACCAGATGCCGAACCGTTGAACTCCTTCTGGATCGCTTCCAGCTTCTGGAGGATCTTCCCGAGTTCAGCCGGCTGGTTGACTTCCCAGTCCTTCTGCGGAGCGAGGCGGATGCGAGCCCCGTTGGCGCCACCGCGCTTGTCGCTGCCGCGGAACGTGGAAGCAGAGGCCCAGGCGGTGTTTGCCAGCTGGGAGATGGAAAGTCCGGAGGCAAGGACCTTGGCCTTCAGGGCCTCGACGTCTTTGTCATCGACCAGTTGGTGATCCACGGCGGGAACGGGGTCCTGCCAGATCAGCTCTTCCTTGGGCACGAGCGCGCCCAGGTAACGGGTGATCGGACCCATGTCCCGGTGAGTGAGTTTGTACCAGGCCCGGGCGAAGGCGTCGGCAAGTTCCTGCGGGTTCGCCATGAAACGGCGCGAGATCTTCTCGTAGGCCGGGTCCATGCGCATGGCCATGTCCGCGGTGGTCATCATCGGGGCGTGGCGCTTCTTCGGATCATGGGCATCCGGGACGGTGCCGTCGCCCGTCTTGCCCTTGGGCTTCCACTGCTGGGCGCCCCCGGGGCCCTTGGTCAGCTCCCACTCGTAGCCGAACAGGGTCTCGAAGTAGCCGTTGTCCCACTTGATGGGATTGGGGGTCCAGGCGCCCTCGATGCCGCTGCTGATGGCGTCAACGCCCTTTCCGGAGCGGAAGCTGGTCTTCCAGCCGAAGCCCTGCTCCTCGATGCTGGCACCCTCGGGTTCGCGACCGACGAGGGAGGCGTCACCGGCGCCGTGGGCTTTGCCGAAGGTGTGCCCGCCGGCGGTAAGCGCGACGGTCTCCGCGTCGTCCAT
>JAENWE010000025.1 GCA_016650185.1 Vicinamibacteria bacterium
CCTCAACGTGACGACGTTGGCGCCTCGCCTCCAGAACTCCTCTGGCGCTTCGAGGTGAGCCTCGTTCCATTGAGGCTCGACCGGGACCATTCCGGCGTCGACGCCATTGACCAGAACGTTCAGCACTCCTTCGGTCCCCAAAGAGCGCAGTTCGAAAGACAGGCCAAGGGGCTCGGGCAGGTCAAGGGACACGATCAGGCGCGCCTCCGCCCCGATGCGCCGGTAGGTGACCGCTCCATCTTGTCTTGGACTGGAAAAACCGTCCAGGATCAGTCCCTCGTCTCCATCGATTCCCAGATCGGCGGTGCCATTCAGATTGTTCTGTCGATAGAACAGATACTTCCCGGAGGCCAGGTCGAAGGCCCCTGGCGACGCGTCGTAGCGTGCGGCGAAGATCCAACTGGCGGGCCAGGTTGTGGGAAATCCGAGGTCCTGAGAGAGCGCCCGCGAGGACGCCAGGGTCCTTGCGGCGAGACTCAGCGAGACGCCGGGCTTCGTTTCGCCGTGCCGGACTGCCCGAGACAGGGTTGCATTCCATAACCCGCCCCCCAGGATCAGCGCGACCAGAACCGACGAAGGATGGCGCTTCAGGAAACCGGTCAGGAACTGGAGGGAGGCGGCGAGGCCCAGAGCGAACACGGGAAGAAGGCTGTCGAAGCGGCGGTTCGAAAAGGAGCCGCCCGCCCACCAGTCGCCGCTGCATGCGTCCACGTACGTCATGATCAGAACCGGCGCCCATAGCAGTCCGAACCGACGAGGGTCTCGCCTGGTAAGTGGGATCAACCCCAGGAAGCACAGCCAGAATATCGGCGTCCACGAGAGCAGTCCATGCCGCGATGAGAAGAGGGTGTTGAGCAGAAACGGCCGGTCAAGCCGGAGGAAGTCCGCGCCATGGGGCGGATAGCGCAGGAGGTACTCTCCGTAGATCGCTTTCCAGGCGAGCATTTGCGGCACGATGCCCACGAAGACTCCACTGGCCAGAAACAGGCCCCGCCTCACGAGCGGGCTCAAGGCGCCGCCTCGGAGTCCGGCGGCCAGGAGGTCAACCGCGGGCAGCAGGAGGTAAATGCCGTTTTGCCATCGCACGCTCATGCCGATGCCGAGAGCCAGACCCAGAGCCAGCGCTCCGAGCGGCGTCTTGAGTGCTCCGTTTTGCCTCAGGAGAAAGAAAGCGGCGACCAGGAGCACCGAAGTCGGATGAGAGGTCAGCGGCTGTTCAGAGAGGTACCATTCAACGAAGGAAGCCCACCAAAGGAGCAGCGTGGCCGCCGCCGCCAGCCGGTCCCCGAAGTGTTGCTTTAGAAACGCCTGGATCAGGAAGAGGGCGGCGATGCCATAGGAGAACGAGCCGAGCGCTACCGCGTTGACATGGAGCGGGCCATAACCGGACCGGTCGACCTCGAATCCCAGGGTCCCAAGAGTCGACGCCAGGCCGTCGGCGGCCGCGAAAAAGGGCGTCCACAGGAGTCCGGGACCGACCGAATAGATGCTGCGCCGATGGCCCGTGGAGGTGGGGACGGAGAAGTCTCCACGCTCCAGCAGGTCGTAGTGCGCGTACTCGTTGGCGAAATCGACGTCCGCGTCGCGCATCAGGGATCGCGTGTAAACGTAGTAGTACAGCCCGTCACCCGTGATTCGGCGGCCGACCAGATGCAGGTGGAAGAGCGAAGGAAAGACGGCGAGGATGAGCATGAGCTGGCCGAAAGAGACTCGGCGCTCGGCGTGGGCGAAGAGGCGAAGCCGCGCCATCAGGCCCACGGCCAGGAAGGCCTCGCGCCACGCGAAGGCCCCGGGTCCAGGCTTCACCTGCGGGGTGAGGATCGACAATCCTCCCGTGACCACGATCAGAATGAGATCGAAAGCCAAAAACGCGCAGGCCAAAGAGGAAATGATCCGACACACGCGTGCCGCTCTTTTTTCGTCTCCGATCACGCGGCGGAGTTTAGGGCGGGTTCAGCCCCAAGGTTCCAACACGCCCGACCCAGGGCAAGACACTAGTGTCCTGCCTCGTAAGTACGTGGCACATGCGAGCGTCGAGGCGCCCGGAGCGCAAGGCGCCGAGGAGGCCGCATATCCAGCATATGCAACGACGAGCAACGCGGCGATCCGGGATGCATCGGCGCTCCCATGTGACGCGTACTTGCGAGGCAAGACACTAGACTGGTAGCCCTGTTTGACCTGCACGCGATCGTGCCGCTGCTTCGGAGGAAATCGATGTCCCGACTATCCAACTCTTTTCGTTCCGTCTTGAGTCCACTCGCGCTCAGCGCCCTGCTTCTCATCGCCGAGGCCGCTTCTGCGCAGAGTCCTATGACCGGGTTCCACGTTGAGGTCACCTACCCTCCGGGTCTCGGCCCCGGCCCCTTCGATGGCCGCGTGCTGCTCCTGCTTTCGAAGGACGACACCGCCGAGCCGCGGTTCCAGATTTCCGACACCTCGCTCAATTCGCAGCAGGTCTTCGGCGTCGATGTCCTCGACTGGAAGCCCGGCCAGAAAGCGACCTTCGCCGGCGATGTGCTCGGCTACCCGGTCGAGGTTTTGAAACAAGTGCCGGCCGGCGCTTACAGCGTTCAGGCCTTGCTCCACAAGTACGAGACGTTCCGGCGCGCCGACGGTCACGTCGTGAAACTCCCGATGGACCGGGGCGAAGGACAGCAGTGGAGCAAGGCTCCCGGGAATCTCTACTCCACCCCCCGCAAGATCACCATCGATCCGGCCAAAGGCGGGGCGATCTCGATCGCCCTCGACCAGATCATTCCCGAGATCCCGCGACCCGCCGACACGAGGTTCATCAAGCACGTCCGGATTCGAAGTGAGAAGCTCTCGAAGTTCTGGGGCCGCGACATGTTTCTCGGCGCGAACGTCCTTCTCCCTGAGGGCTTTGATTCTCATCCGACCGCGCGCTATCCGCTCGCCATCAATCACGGCCATTTCCCGTACACGCTCGAGGGATTCCGAGAGACGCCCCCCGATCCGGATTTGAAGCCCGACTACTCGGATCGGTTTCACCTCGAGGGCTACAACCGAATCCAGCAGGAGCTGGCTCATCAGTTCTACAAGGACTGGACGGGCCCGGGATATCCCCGCATGCTCATCATGGAGATTCAGCACGCGACTCCTTACTACGACGATTCTTACGCGGTGAATACGCCGAACCAGGGTCCGTACGGCGATGCGATCAACGAGGAACTGATCCCCTACGTGGAGAAGATGTTCCGGGGTCTATCTACTCCGTGGTCGCGTTTCATGTACGGCGGCTCGACCGGAGGATGGGAGTCCCTGGCCGCACAGATCTTCTATCCCGACTTCTACAACGGCTGCTTCGCGGCGTGTCCCGATCCCATCGACTTCCGTGCCTTTACGTCGATCAACATCTACGAGGACCAGAACGCGTACGTGGCGAAGGGGCCATGGAAGGAAGTTCCCCGGCCGGGGCATCGCAATTATCTCGGCCACATATCCGCCACGGTCGAGCAGATGAACCGTCTGGAGCGAGTGCTCGGCTCGAAGGGCCGATCGGGCGGGCAGTGGGATATTTGGACCGCGACCTACTCGCCGGTCGGGGCGGACGGATATCCTCAACCCATCTGGGATCGCGAGACGGGCGTGATTGACAAGAAGGTGGCCGAGTTCTGGCGCGAGAACTACGACCTCACCCACATCATGCAGCGGGACTGGGAGAAGGGTCTTGGAAAGAAGCTCGAAGGCAAGGTCAACATCTACGTAGGCGACATGGACAACTACTATCTGAACAACGCCGTGTACCTGACCGAAAAGTTCCTGAAGTCCACCGTCCGTCCTCCATTCGGCGGGGAAGTCGACTACGGCGATCGCGACGAGCATTGCTGGAACGGCGATCACACCCGGCCGAATGCATATTCGCGGCTCCGCTACCACCAGATGTTCGCTCCGAAGATCGTGGAGCGCATCCTGAAGACGGCGCCCCAGGGCGCTGACCTCACCAGCTGGCGTTACTAATCGCGGTCCGCCTCACCCGAGTCGGGGCGCTATCGTTAGCCGCCCGAGCTTTGGCCCGAAAAGAGGGCCTTTTTGAAAAATCTTGAAATCCTGAATGGAGCACCGACCGTGACTGACCTCGACCGCGCCGAACAACTGAAGACCCTCGCCGAGACGCCCGCTCGGCTGAAGGCCACGCTCAAAGGCGTGCCCAAGAAGCTGTTGCTGTGGACACCCGGTCCGGGCAAATGGTCCATTCTCGAGATCGTTGCCCACATGCGCGACATGGAGAAGGATGCCTACCTCGACCGCTATCGACGTATTCTGGCCGAAGAGAATCCCACGCTCCCCGACCTCGACGGCGACCTCATCGCGTTGCGTGACGACTACCGCAGCATGAAGGTCACCGACGTTCTGCGTGATTTCGGCAAGCTGAGGAGGGAATGCCTGAAACTCCTGAAGTCGATGAAGAACGCTCAGTGGGAGCG
>JAENWE010000026.1 GCA_016650185.1 Vicinamibacteria bacterium
AGGGCCTGGAAAATGGTCGCATACTCGCAGCCGATGACCCCCGCGCCGATCACCGCGAGCGACTTCGGAATCGTGTCCATGTGGAGAATGGTGTCCGAATCGTAGAGCCGTGGATCCTGTGGTGTGTCCTTCGGCCAGACCGGCGCCGAGCCGGTGGCGATCAGAATCACCGGCGCGTTGAGCGTCTCCTCTCCCTCGTCCCCTGCGACCACGATGGTGTGAGGGTCCGCAAAGGAAGCTTGGCCGCGGAACAGAGTGATGTTGTGCCGGGCCAGGTTGCGGGTGACCAGATCGCGGAGGCTCTTCGTGACCTCGACCTCGCGATGCATGAACTGGGGGACGGTGAGGTTGTCCTTGAGGGTGTAGTCGATGCCGTAGAGGCCGCGCTGGTCGAGACCGGAGAAGTAAAGGGCGGTTTCGCGCAGCGTCTTGCTGGGGACAGTTCCGGTATTGATGAGAGCGCCGCCGAGGAGCTTGTGTTTCTCGACCAGAGCCACCCTCTTGCCGAAGTAGGCGGCCTGGGCCGCGCCCTTCTCACCCGCCGGACCCGACCCGATAACGATGAGGTCGAATTCCCGCAAGGCGTCGCTCACCCCCTCATTCTCGTTGTCGGGCGCCCGCGCCGCAAGTGGCGAAACGGCTCGGACCCTGGCGGAGGGTTCAGGGTCCGAGCTTGCGTTGCTTACTTCGAACGGCCAGGCCCGCGTCGCCGCGCACCCTGAGCGTCAGGTCCTCCCGGGCCGCGCCGAGGTCCGCGCTGCTCCATCGCGTCCAGCTTTGCGAGCTGCTCTGGAGTCAGGATGGCCTTGACCGCTTCGAACGTGGCCCGGTGTGAAGCCTCGACTTTGCGATGAGCTTCGCGCATGGCGATCGCGGCCTGGCCGACCGTGGTGGCATCGGCACTGTCCGATGCGAGCGCCTTGTCGAAAGCTTCCTTCGCTTCGCGGACTGACTCCAGCAGGGGCTCGGTGGCCTCGCGTTCCTTCTCGTGGATCGCTTTCCACTGGGCCTTCTGGTCTTCGGAGAGTCCGAGTTCCCTCGCGATCATCCCGGCGCGCGGGCCGCCTGGGCCATCAGGTCCGCCCGGTCCGAAGCCCGGCCCGCCCGGGCGTCTCATCGGTCCGCCCTCGGGGCCTTGTGCGGCCGCGAGAGAGATGAACCCGAAGGTCGCGGCGGCGAGCGCCGCGAATTTGAATGCTTGGTTTTTCATGGCTGTTTCCTCAATCTTTCTTGAATCGGTTTTGATCGAGGCCTGTAATGTCCGTGCCTCTTGACCATTAGAACGGTTGTCACCTTTCGGGAGTCCTAAGCGTTTGAACTCTTTTCCGCGGACGGATCCCTGATGAGAGTTCCCGCGAGGACGGCCTCGAAGCCGCCTTCCGGCCGGTGGCCCAGAGTCAGAGTGAAATCGTGGCGACGGGCTACGTCCCGGGCGATGGAGAGACCGAGGCCGGTGCCGCCCGGCCGCCGTGACCGGGCCTCCTCACTTCGGAAGCGACTTTCGCCCAGACGCGCCAGGTCAGAGGCAGGGACCCCGGGGCCGTCGTCCGTCACACTCAGCGTGAATTGAGCGCCGCTCAGATCGAGAACCAGGGCGACGTGACCGTCGGCATGGTTGTACTGGATGGCGTTGTGGACCAGATTGTTGACTGCCTGTTCGATGAGGGTGACATCGCCCTCCACCCATGCCGCGGTCGCGGGGACGGAATGATTGAAATCCACGCCGGTGCTGGACGCGACCGCGCGATGTCGCGCCGCCACCCGCTCGACCAGGGCCGCGAGGTCCACGGGATGGCGTTCATGAAGGGTGGCGTCGGACTCGAGTCGCGCCACCGCCTCGAGGTTCGCGAGCAGAGACGCGATGTACTGGGTCTCCTGGGCGATCGCGGAGACCGTGCTCTCGGCGGCCCCGCCGCCCACGTCGCCCTGACGCAAGCGGGTCACGTGGCTGAGGAGAACCGACAAGGGAAGGGCGACGTCATGGGTTGTGTGGGCGACGAAATCGCGCAACGCCTTCTCTCGCCGCTCGACTTCGGCGAGGTGGACGCGCACCGTCGCGGAGGCATCGTTGAAAGCGTGGCCGAGGTCCGCGATTTCGTCGCGCCCGGTGACCGCCACCGACGTCTCGTACCGGCCCGCCGCTGCGTCGCGAACCCCTGAGGCGAGAGCCCGGATACGGGCCACCGGCTGAGCGAGGGCCAGCCAGAGGACCATCGCCGGGGCTCCAATGAGGAGGAGGGCCCCGATGATGAGGGAAGTGAACGAGGCCAGGGGGGGAGGAGTTGGCATGATCGCCAGGGCGTACGCGCAGGGACCGCCTGTCCACGAAGTGGCGAGGGCGCCGAAGAAGCCCCCTTTATCCCGCCCGTTGACGAACGTTTCGCCGGCTCGGAGCGAAGCCTTGGCGGCCTCCGGGAAGGCCGGGCCTCCAGGGGCGCGAGGTGAGAAATCTCCATCGTAGAAGAACACGCGGGTGCGGCGAGGCCCTCCCTGGCCGCCAAAGCGCCCAAACTCCCGCTCGCCCGGATTTGGACCGCCGCGACGGGGGCCCCGCCGGAACTCCGCGCCCCCAGGATCCCCGGGGCCAAACGGTCGTTCGCCCGGGAAAGGGCCGCGCGGACGGAGGTCCCGCTCTCCCGCGCCGTTCGGGCCCGGGGGCCTCGAATCCAGGAACTCGAAATCACGTCCCGCTTCGCAGGTGGCCTGGTCGACCGAGCTCATCCGCGCCTCGATCGAACTCAGGATGGCCGCCTCGCTCGCGTAGCGGATGGCGATCTCGCGGGCCACCGCGGCGCCGACCATAATGGCGAGACCGGACCCGGCCAGAGCCAGGAGCAGACGTTTTCTGAGAGTCATGACCGCCGCAGGCTCAAGCGCTCAGGATGGGAGCAGGCGGTAGCCGACGCCCCACACCGTGGCGATTCGAGCGCCCTCCGATCCGAGCTTCTTCCGAACCCTCGAGAAGTGAACGTCCAGCGTCCGGCCCGTGCCTTCGCGATCGGGATCGAGCACTCGGTCCACCAGCGTCTGGCGGGTGACGGCGGAGCCGATACGCTGGCCGAGAGCGGCCAGAAGATCGAACTCGATCCGAGTGAGGTCCACGCGCTGCCCGGCGTTTTCCACCACCCGAGCCGAGAGGTCGATGCGCAGAGCGCCCGTCTCGATGACGTCGCTCGCGTGGAGGAGGGGGCGCCGCAGTCGCGCCTGAATGCGCGCCAGGAGTTCTTCCGGCCAGAAAGGCTTGGTCACGTAATCGTCCGCGCCGAGCGCCAAAGCCCTCACCTTGGTCGACGTCTCGTTGCGCGCGGAGAGAACCAGAACCGGGGTTTCGGCCGTCTCGCGATAGATCTTCAGGATGTCGAGTCCGTGGGCTCCCGGAAGCATCAGATCGAGCACCACCAGGTCATGCTGTTTCGGGTCGGTGTCGAGAGCCGCGAGTCCATCCTGCACCCAGGTGACCTCGAAGCCATCACGCTTCAGGTGGGTGACGATCTGGTCGCCCAGATTCTTGTCGTCTTCGATCAGGAGGATCTTTGAAGCCATGGTCGTGCCGAGGGGCGCAGTGTCGACTCTGAACCTTAAGTCTGCCTGAAGGTGAGATTAGAGTCTTCCTTCCATGATTCGACCGGCGGTGGTGCTCGTGCGTCCTGAAAACAACGCGAATATCGGATCGGTGGCCCGGGTCATGAAGAACACCGGGCTCTCCGA
>JAENWE010000027.1 GCA_016650185.1 Vicinamibacteria bacterium
CGAGGTTCATCTCAACAACCAGGGTGATGTCGACATCCAGAACATCCTGGGCCGGGTCACCATCGACAACCAGCGCGGCCACGTACGCCTCTTGAAAGCGGCGGCCGGCGTTCTCATCAAGAATACTTACGATGGGGTCGCGGCCTCGGACGTGGGCGGCTTGCTGGAGGTGATCAACAACCACGGAAGAATCCGGGCTCACCACTTCCTGAAAGGCGCTACGTTGGAGACGGACAACGAGGACGTGACCGCGAACGACTTCGGCGGCGCGCTGAAGGTGACCACGAAGCGCGGCGACGTTCGGGTCAACCCGCTCCGCAAGGTCACTTCGCCCATCGACATCTCCGTCGACATTGGTGACATCAGCCTCGGCCTTCCGGACTCGGTGAATGCCCTGATCGACGCCAGCGTGGAGCGCGGCTCCGTCGAGGGCGATGTCGGCGCACTGAAATCGTCGGAGCAGGGGAAGCGGTTGCTCAAGGCCACTATTGGAGAGGGCGGCCCTCTGCTCAGACTTCGGTCCAGGCTGGGTGATATTCAGATCTCGCGCGATGGCGAGGTCGAGATCTCCGAACCGGATTTCCCGGACGCGCCCGACATCGACGCTAAATTCCGGCCTCGCCTCGGGGCCGACCCCCTGCCCGCGCCCCCCAAGCCTCCCGAGCCGCCAAGCGTGCCCAAGAAGCCGAAGGCCGCCGCGGCTCTGGAACCTCCGGCGCCCCCGGCCAAGCCGACGCCTGACCGTCGCTGAAGTTCCGCCAGGACCGGCTACCGACCGGTTGCCGCTCGGCATTGGGACGCCCCAAGAGCCACTAAGATCGTGGGCATGCGCGAAGCTGTGGTCGCCACATCTCTGGATCTCCCCCTGGCTCGGCGCGGCAAGGTGCGGGATGTCTACGATCTTGGGACGGAGCTTCTGATCGTCACCACCGATCGCCTCTCGGCTTTCGACGTGATCCTGCCTCAGGGCATCCCCGACAAGGGCCGGGTCCTCAACCAGATTTCATTGTTCTGGTTCAAGATGCTCGGGAGTTCCATCCCGAATCACATCATCGCGGCGGACGTGGCCGACTTCCCGGCTTCTCTGAAGCCGCATCGCGAGACTCTCGAGGGACGGTCGATGATGGTGCGGAAGACCGATCCTCTGCCCGTCGAGTGCGTGGTCCGCGGGTATCTGGCGGGTTCAGGTTTCAAGGACTACAAGCGGACAGGCTCGATCTGCGGTCTGACTCTTCCCGCCGGCCTGCTCGAGTCGCAGAAGTTTCCTTTTCCGCTGTTCACGCCCGCGACCAAGGCGCAGACCGGCCACGACGAGAATATTTCGTTCGATGAGATGGTGAAAGTGGTTGGTTTCGACCACGCGGAGACCGCGCGGGGCGCCTCGCTCACCATCTACGAGAAGGCGCGCCGCCACGCGGAGACGGTCGGTCTGACCATCGCGGACACGAAGTTCGAGTTCGGGGTGGTGAAGCAGGGACTGATCTGGATCGACGAGGCCCTGACCCCGGACTCATCGCGTTTCTGGGAGACGTCGAAGGTGGAGCCGGGGAAGACGCCGCCGAGTTTCGACAAACAGTTCGTCCGCGACTATTTGGAGACGTTGCCCTGGAACAAGACGGCCCCCGGGCCGGATCTTCCACCAGACGTCATCGCGGGAACACGCTGTCGATATCTGGAAGCTTTCCGACGATTGACAGGCAAAGAACTCCCGGGCCTGTAGAGCCGAGCTCAGCCTCCGCACGCGAGGTCTCGCGCCAGCAGCGGCTTTGAGAAGGTGGGTCAGCGAATGCGCCGACCGACGAATACGAGCGCGTTCAGAATCTGCTGCTCAATCGGCCCCCGATGCAGGCGATAGTACAGCCTATGCGAGTCGTCGTAGGCGTCTCTCGCTCGCTTGGACGCCTTGGCCATGCTGGTTCCGAGTTCATGCACGACCACGGCCTGGGGGATGAACATCACATGGCCTCCCGCCTTCCGGAGGCGGAGACACAGGTCGGCGTCTTCTTCGTACAGGAAGTAGCGCTCATCAAAGAAGCCGGCGGCGCGCGCGGCGGACATGCGCAACAGCATGCAAGACCCTGAGATCCAGTCGACCGGACGTGCGTGCCTCGTCTCCCTTTCCAGCTCTTCCAGCGCCCACGCAGCGCCGGCCTTGACTCCCTTCACCAACTTTCGCTGTCGATACTCCGAGGTGAGCGAGAGGTCCGGTCCAAAGCTCACTTGCGGACGGCCGTCCGCGTAGACGGTTTTAGGACCGAGGGCCAGCGCGCCCGGCATGCGATCGGCAGCCGCGAGCAATTCTGGGATCAACGCTGAGGTCAGCCGCGCGTCGGGATTCAGGATCAGGGCGAATTCCGTCTCGATCGTCCGCAGCGCGCGATTGTTGGCCTTCGAGAAGCCCTCGTTGTCGTCCGCGCGGATCACCGTAACCCAGGATGAAGCCTGGGCGACATCCGCCGACATGTCAGTGCTGGCGTTGTCGACCACGACCGTCGGGCACGCGAACGCGTGCAATTCCAGCGAGGCGAGGCAGTCGTCGAGAACATCGGCCGAGTTGTAGGTCACGACCACGATGGTGACGCGGGGCGGAGTCATGATGCGGCGCGCTCCAGAACCGCGAGAGTCTCGCGAGCCGCTCGCTCCCAGGAAAACTCCATCGCTCGTTCAGAACCACGACGCTTGAGATCAGCGCCCACTCCGGGCTCATCCAGCACCCGGGCCAGGGCTCTCGCAACCGCGGCCGCCTCCGGCTCAACCACCAGGGCTCCGGGCGCGAACATCTCATTGAGGCTGCCGCGAGCCGCGATGATGGTGGGGACGCCGCGTGACATCGCTTCCAGCGCGGGCAGGCCGAATCCTTCGTACTCCGAGAGGAAGACCGCGACATCCGCCGCCGCGTAGTGGCGCGCAACCTCCTCGTCGGTGACAAATCCTGAGACCCGGACGGTACCTTCAGCGCCCAAATCCTTGACCAGAGCCTGCAGATCCTCCCACGGGTGCGAACGGTTTTCGCCCACGATCCCAAGGCGGAGGTTCGGACGCTGCTGACCCAAGCGAGCGGCGGCGCGCACGAGAGTGCTGACGTTCCGGCGCCTGAGTACGGTGCCCACGGTGATGATGTAGGCCGTGTCCGCTGGAAGGCCCAGGGCGGAGCGGCTCTCCGCCCGCTCCGGGCCCGAGGGCAGATCGTCGTCCGGGCCCAGCAGGACGACCGCCGTGCGGTCCGCGGCCATCCGTCCCAAATAGCGTCGGACTTCGCCCTTTGTGAATTGAGAGCAGGCGAGGATGGAGCTGGACACTCGCGCCGACCAGCGGGCCATCAGCCGTCTCCTAAGGCCATGTGCGAATCCGAACTCGTCCGGTCGGGCGAAGAAGGACAGATCGTGAATGGCGGTGACGCGGGGCGCGGGCGAGAAGAGCGGGCACGAATACGCGGGCGACAGGAGGACATCGATGCGATCCCGCAAGATCGCGGCGGGCAGGGCGCGCTGCTCCCAGAGCAAAGGAGGACCGCCCGGAAGCACCCGCGTCTCGATGCGGGCCGATGGCGTGGGCACTGACACGCTCGACGTGCTGTAGACCATGAAGTGATGCCGATCGTGGGTCGCGAACCGACGCAGCAGACTGCGCAGATACCGCCCCACTCCGGTCGGCCGTCCTTCGAGTTCGCGGGCGTCGATTCCGATGCGGAGCGGGCGGCCCGGCCCTTGGGAAACCGGCTCACTCACGAACCGAGGACCTTCCGGTAGAAACCGAGCGTCATCTCCGCGGTCCGCTCCCAGTCGAAGAGCCGGCTCCGCTCCAGGCCCGCGGTTCGTAGTTCGCCCGCTCTAGCGGGATCTTCAATGACCCGCGATAGACCTTCCACGATCGCCTCTTTGTCACGCGGATCGCCCACCAGCTCGGCCGCCCCGCCGGCAATCTCCTCCAGCGATGAGCCACGCGAACAGACGACGGGTAGTCCGGCCGCCATCGCCTCCACCACCGGAAAACCGAAGCCTTCGTCCAGGCTGACCAGCGCCAGACACTGCGAAGCCGCCATCAGGGCCCGGACTTCGCGGGTCTCTAGGTACCCGGTCGAGACGATCCGCGGCCCAGATGGGCCCGGGCTTTCATCGAAGGCATCGCCAGGGCCCACGAGCACGAGCGGCGGCGGGTCGTCCAACCTCTCGGCGAGAACCCTGTAGGCGTTCACGAGCGCGCCGAGGTTCTTTCTTTTCTCGTCGCTGCCCAGATACAGAATGCCGCCGCGGGAGAGCCCCAGGCGCTGAAGGACGGCCTCGACATCGGCGGGGGTGGGCGCGACGCGAAAGGCCGGATCGACGCCGTAGGGCGTGACGCAGATCTTGGCCGTCGGCACGTGCAGCAAGGTCTCGATCTCGCGGGCGGTGTGCTCGGAAGGACAGATGATGCCATCGGCCTTCGCGGCATGAGACTGAACCAGGGGCGCGTAGTCACGACGGATCTCCGCCCCCGTCATTTCGGGGTGCTTGAAGAAGAAGAGGTCGTGGATGCTGATGATTCTTCGCGCCCGGCGAGCCGGAGTCAGGAGAGCGTGCGGCGAGTGCACGAGGTCGAACGCGCGTCCGCAGAGCATCTCTATGGGCGGCCAGGACAGTCGGTTCCAGGCCAGGTTCAGCATCCGCACCGGAATGGAGCGATCGACGATCTCCACATTCGGATCTGAGACGGGCTTCGTCCAACGTTCACTCAGCGAAGAGGTGAAGAGGGTGAAACTGGACTCGAGATCGAGCCGCGGGATTGCCGCCGCCAGGGCGCCTATATAGACCCCGACCCCGGTGGGCCGGGACAGGGCCGGCCGGACATCCAGAGCGACCTTCACAGAGCGAGTCTCAGCGCTTCCGTCACTCCAGATGATCGCTCGAAGTTCTTCATTTGAGTGGGTAGGCGACCGAGATGCTATACGGGGCGTTTGGCGCGAAACAAGGACGTGCGGGCGAGCCACAACCGCGCGAAGTGCCCCAAGGCCCCGTTTGGTAAACTTCACCGCCCTCGACCCCGCCCTGTCCTCCGCCACATGCCTGCAGGACCCCGAGGGTAGTCGAGTCGATAGAGCACCCGCACCCATCCACGAAACCAGGGAAACAAAAGACTGCATGAAGATCGCCGTTGTTGGAACGGGCTACGTCGGCCTCGTCGCGGCCGCCTGTTTCGCTGAGAATGGAAACAGCGTGGTCGGCGTCGATATCGACGAGGCCAAAATCAAGGCTCTGCGGGATGGCCAGATACCCATATACGAACCGGGCTTGGCGGAGATCGTGGTCCACAACGTCGAGGAGGGGCGACTGCGTTTCACCACCGACATCAAGGCGGCGGTTCTGCAGAGCGACGTGCTCTTTATCGCGGTGGGAACTCCCCAGGACGACGATGGTTCGGCCGATCTCCAGTTCGTGCTGAAGGTGGCCGAGCAGATCGCCGACTCCATGAACGGGCCGAAGATCGTGGTCAACAAATCCACCGTTCCGGTGGGCACGGCGGCCAAGGTCAGGGCCGCCATCGAGGCCCGCACGAAGCATCCGGTGAGTGTGGTTTCAAACCCCGAGTTCCTCAAGGAGGGCGCCGCGGTCGACGATTTCCTGAAGCCGGATCGGGTGGTGATCGGGACCGACGACCCCAAAGCCCAGGCGGTCATGCGCGAGCTTTATGAGCCCTTCGTGCGCACCGGCAAGCCCATCCTGATGATGGACAACGTGTCGGCCGAGCTCACAAAGTACGCGTCCAACGCCATGCTCGCGCTCCGGATTTCGTTCATGAACGAGGTCGCGAACCTGTGTGACGCCACCGGCGCCGATGTCGAGATGGTCCGTCGCGGCATGGCCACCGACTCACGCATCGGCCCCGCCTTCCTCTTCCCCGGCCTCGGCTACGGCGGCTCCTGCTTTCCCAAGGACGTGAAGGCCATCGAGCACACCAGCCGCGAATATCACGCTCCCATGGAGATCGTGGCCGCGGTGGAACGCGTGAACACTCGCCAGAAGACCATCATGCTCCCCCGCATGGAGAAGCTGCTCGGCGACCTGAAGGGCAAGAAGATCGCGGTCTGGGGCATCGCTTTCAAACCGCGCACCGACGACATCCGTGAAGCCCCGGCCCTGTTCGTGATCGAAGGCCTGCTGGCAAAGGGGGCCACGGTCGCCGCCTACGACCCCAAGGCAATGGACCACGCCAAGGCGTCGCTGCCCGACTCGGTGCAGTGGGCGAAGAACGGCTACGGCGCTCTCGAGGGGGCGGACGCGCTGCTCCTCGCCACCGAGTGGAACGAATTCCGCGAGCCGGACTTCTCTCGGATGAAGTCGCTGATGCGGCGCGCGCTTATCTTCGACGGCCGGAACATCTACAACCCGAAGACGGTCAAGGCTGCCGGCTTCGAATATGTCGGCATCGGTCGCCGCTGATTGAAGGTCGCAGTCACGGGCGGCGCCGGGTACATCGGCTCGCATGCGGTCGCCGAGCTGCTGAGCCTCGGGCATCAGGTCACGGTGATCGACGATCTCTCGGCCGGGCACCTGGCCGCGGTTCCGGAGTCGGCGGTGCGGTTCGTTCGCGCTGACATCGGCGATCTCGGGGCCATGACAAAAGCGCTCGACCGCCAGGACGCGTTGATCCATTTCGCGGGCCTCCTTTCCGTGGGCGGCTCGATGAAGGATCCTCGGTCCTATTTCGAGACCAACCTGGTCAAGGGCATGACCCTGCTCGATGCCGCGAAGGCCACGGCGGTGAGGCGGTTCATCTTCAGCTCGACCTGCGCCACTTATGGCGTGCCGCACGGACCTTTGACCGAAGATCACACCAAAGAACCCGTGAACCCTTACGGCGCGTCAAAACGAGCCTTCGAGCAGGTGCTCGAGGCCTACGCGCGCATCGGACAGGTACGAGCCATAGCCCTTCGCTATTTCAACGACGCGGGCGCGCGGCGCGATGGGTCGCTGGGCGAGGACCATGCTCATGAGGAACATCTCATCCCTCTGGCTTTAGACGCCGCCGCGGGCCGCCGCCCTCCTCTGACCGTCTTCGGCGACGACTACGAAACTCCCGACGGCACCTGCCTTCGCGACTACGTCCACGTGGACGACCTCGCGCGCGCACACGTTCTCGCTCTCGAAGCGGTGGACCGAACGACTTCGCCCTTCACCCCCATCAACCTCGGAACCGGGCACGGCACTTCCGTGCGCGCGGTCGTTCAGTCCGTCGAGCGAGTGACCGGGATGAAGGTTCCGCATTCGGTCGGCCCGCGACGAGCCGGCGATCCGCCCGCTCTCATCGCGGTTCCTGAGCGGTCGAGAACGGTTCTTGGCTTTGAGCCCGCGATCCCGTCCATCGACGAAATCGTGGAAACGGCCTGGACATGGCGCAAGGCTCATCCCCAGGGATACAGTAGCGCGAGATGAGACGCCCCAATCCCCTTCCTGACCCGCTGCTGTCGGTCATCATCCCAGTCTTCAACGAGAAGGACACGGTCGAGGAAATTATCGACCGCGTGCTGGCCGTGCCGGGCATCCGGAAGGAGGTCGTCATCGTGAACGATGCGTCCACCGATGGCTCCCGCGAGATTCTCGATCGCCTGGCCGGCCCCAAAGGATTTCGGCTCTTCCACCAGGAAAGGAATCAGGGCAAAGGCGCAGCGGTCCGGCGGGGCATTCGGGAGGCCACCGGCGATGTCATCGTGGTGCAGGACGCGGACCTCGAGTACTCCCCCGAGGAGTATCCAGACCTTCTCGATCTGATCATCAAGGGAAAAGCCGATGCCGTTTTCGGGTCCAGGTTCATTGGCCGGCACCGCTGTCATCTGTTCACGCATTACCTCGCGAACCTTTTTCTGAACCTGGTGACGAACATCCTCTACAACACGACCATGACCGACATGGAGACATGCTTCAAGGCCATCCGGGCCGACATCCTCAAGCCGATGCCCCTGCACTCCAACCGTTTCGGCATCGAGCCGGAGATCACGGCCAAGCTCTTCAAAGCCGGCGCGCGGGTGTATGAGGTGCCGATCACCTACGACGGCCGCGACTACTCAGAGGGCAAGAAGATCACGTGGAAGGACGGCTTCCCGGCCCTTAGGACCCTCGTCAAATACCGATTCACCGATTAATGAGCTTTGGGGCCGCAGAAGCAACTCGGTTCCGTGCTCAGATTCAAGACATCATCCTCAAGCCCGAATGACAAACGAGCGCAAGCAACTTTGCTCAGGAATCGGGCCTTCGCTCAAGAGACTCGAGAACACCATGAAGAAAGCACTCATCACCGGCATCACCGGCCAGGACGGCAGCTACCTGGCTGAACTTCTCCTCCAGAAGGGCTATGAAGTTCACGGCCTGGTTCGCCGATCCAGCTCGTTCAACACCTGGCGTATCGATCACGTGCGTGACGATCTGCATCTTCACTACGGCGACCTGGTCGACACCTCGAGCCTCACCCGAGTGCTCGAGCTGGTCGGGCCGGACGAGATCTACAACCTGGCCGCTCAGAGCCATGTGAAAGTCTCGTTCGAGATGCCCGAGTACACCGGCAACACCACCGGCCTCGGCGTGTTGCGCCTGATGGACGCGGTGCACGAAGCTGGACTGAAGGGCGCTCGGGTCTATCAGGCCGGCAGCTCGGAGATGTACGGCAAGGTGGTGGAGACTCCTCAGAAGGAGACCACGCCCTTCCATCCCCGCTCGCCCTACGGCGTGGCCAAGGTCTACGGTCATTGGATCGCGGTGAACTATCGCGAGGGCTATGGAATGCACGTGAGTAACGGCATTCTCTTCAACCATGAGTCGCCCCGCCGCGGTGAGAATTTCGTCACCCGCAAGATCACCCTCGGCATCGCCGCGATCAAGAGCGGCAAGGCCAAGGACCTGCACCTGGGGAACCTGGACGCGAAGCGCGACTGGGGCTTCGCCGGCGACTACGTCGACGCGATGTGGCGCATGCTCCAACAGGATCAGCCCGACGACTACGTGGTGGCCACAGGGGAGACCTGGTCGGTGAAGGACTTCCTGCTCGAAGCCTTCTCCTACGCCGGCCTCGACTGGGAGAAGTACGTGGTCATCGACCCACGGTTCTTCCGTCCCGCCGAAGTGGACCTCCTCCTCGGCGACCCTACAAAGGCGAAGACCAAACTCGGCTGGAAGCCGGCCGTGGACTTCAAAACCCTCGTCCGCATGATGGTCGACGCCGACATGGCCCGCGGCTAGCCGCCAGCACGCGCGGCTATTGCGTGTGAGGCCTCCCGCCGGCCATCGCGAGCTGTCCACGGCCTTCGGTCGTGACGTTTGGCAGCAAACCCACAACCGTCATCGCGAAGGACCCGAAGTTTTCCTCGGACTGAA
>JAENWE010000028.1 GCA_016650185.1 Vicinamibacteria bacterium
AAATCGCAGAGCGTCGCCGATCAGAAGATCCGTGCGGATCTGAACGCGGTTCCGGCCATCTTCGCGGGCTACCGGTCGACCCAGGCCACCGCGCGCGAGCGCGCGGTCAGGTCGCTCGCCGAAGAGGCGGGAACCAAGGCGTTGATGGCCGAGGTGCGCGATCATCCGGAGACGTTTCACGACTCGGCCCAGGACTTTGCTAAGGCGCTGGGCGCGCGCGCCGTCTATCTTTTCGACTCCTCCGGCACTCTTCTCGCTCGGAGCGACCGTGAGGCGGGCGAAGAGACAGGTCGGGACTTTTCCGGCGTCAGCTGGGTCGATGTACCCCGCGAAACGAAGACCGAAAGCTCGGCCTTTATTCTGGAACTCTCTCGCGATCATGCGATATCGCTGGTGGCTTCGGCCGTGGTGACTCAGGGCCTTGGTGCGGAGCAGCGCCTGAATGGAGTCATCGCCGGCGTGTTTGAGATCTCCGCCGACCGGGTCGGCGAGCTCGCTGTTCTCACCGCGGGCGACCTTGCTTTCGTGGGGAATGTGGCTCCGCGAAACGAGCCGGCCAAGGCCGAGGTCCTCGCCGCGACGCCGAAGTTCGCCTCGCTCATGCCTGACGCGATGCGGAGGCTGACCGCCCATGTGTTCCAACAGGAAACGCCCTCCGAGCCGGTGGAACTGGTCGTGGGACACGAAGCCTTCATTGCCATAGCACTGCCGATCCGAGCGGGCAGCGGCGAGGTCATCGCCGCCCTTGTGGTCGGACGATCGAAGGACGTGGAGATGGCGCCCTTTCATGAGATCAGGCGGAGTTTGCTCATCGTGGGGGCCTTTGCCTTGCTCCTGTCTCTGCCACTTTCGTTCGCCTTGGCCCAGGGTCTGGCCGGCCCGATTCACAAACTCGCCGAAGGCGCCCGCAAGATCGCCCGCGGTGATCTCAACGTTTCGCTCCCGGTCGCGGGAGGGGAGGTGGGCGCGCTCGCCCGGGCCTTTGAAGGGATGGTCGGTGAGCTCAAAGAGAAGGCCTTGCTCGAAGCGCTGGTTGCGAACCTGCAACGCAGGCCAGGCGACATCACCTTCCGTGGGGCCAGGCCTGGCGGTGGGGAGTCCGGGGCGAGCGGTGAGGTGGGACGCGTCTTTGCCGGCCGCTACGAATTGCTTTCCGAGCTCGGCCGGGGCGGCATGGGAGTGGTGTTCCGCGCGCGCGACCGTGAGCTGGATGAGGAAGTGGCGCTCAAGGTTCTGAAGACGTCGACCGACGATCGAGGCAGCCTGGTGGATCGCCTTCGGCAGGAGATCAAGCTGGCCCGCGCCATCACCCACCCGAACGTGGTCCGCGCCTTCGACTTCGGTGAAGCTGGAGGTTCGCGTTTTCTCACCATGGAGTACGTTCCCGGCACCACCCTCCGAGAGGTCATCGACGCGCGGGGCGCCCTTGAGATTACTCCCGCCCTGCAGATCGCCAAGCAGGTGTGTCGAGGCCTCGCTGCGGTACACAAGGCCGGCATCATCCATGGCGATCTCAAGCCGCAAAACGTGATGGTCATGGGAAATGGCGTGGCCAAGCTCATGGATTTTGGGGTGGCCCGCACCCTTGCCCACCAGGATCAGGGCGGCATCTCGGTGGTGGGCACCCCCCTCTACATGAGCCCGGAGCAGGCCAAAGGCGCCGATCTGGATGAACGCAGCGATATCTACTCGGCCGGAGTGATGATGTATGAAATGTTCAGCGGCCGGTGTCCCTTCCAGGGCAAGGACGTCACGGATACTTTGCACATGCATCTGAGCGAGGCTCCCGCCGATCCTCGAAGCATCCGGCCGGAATTGCCGGAGTCGTTGGCCGAGATCATCCTGGCCTGCCTTTCGAAGCATCGGGCCCAGCGTCCGGCCACCGCGGTGGACCTCGACCGCGGGTTGATGCGCGTCCGCGTCTGACGGATCGGGGTCGAAGGCCTCGCGAACGCGCCTATTATCCCAGTCGTGCGGATCTGTCTGACTCTTTTCGGCCTGCTCCTGGCCGGGCCCCTGGTCGCTCAGGAGCCGATTCCTCCCGCACCTTCGCCTCTCGCCGAAGAGCCCGAGCCCTTTCGCCTGGGTGGGGAGATCAAGGCGGGCTTTCGCTGGTCGCAGGCGCAGGCCTCCGCGATTCTCACTCCCTCCGCTCAAGTGATCGGCTTCATGCGCACCCCTGATGCCGGGAACTCCATCGAGATCCAACACCTGGCTGTGTCGGGAGAGGGCTACTTGACTTCGGGCGTCTTCGCGAAATTCGAGGTGCGCTTCCTCGATCTCTACAACCGCAACCCGACATCGACAGATGCGAACGTCTTCGTGCGCCAGGCTTTCGTGCGCTTCGGCGGCAAGCCGGAGGTTCTGAGCGGCGACCATGGATCAAAGTTCTATGGCCTCTTCGGCATGGCGCCTCGCTTCACGAAGCAAGCCACGCGCCGCCTCGAGACCTACGGCCTTTGGGGCACGGCGGTGGGAAGGTTCGAGCAACCTCAGTTGGAGATCGGGGGCTCGTTCGGGTCGCACCTCTACGGGCGGGCCATGGTGGGGTCCGGAAACCCGCTTTTTCTCCGTGATACCAATGTCCTCGCCGGTGACAATCTCTCCGAAGGTCCATCGAACGAGAAGGCCACCTATGAGCTCGGATTTCCGATCCTCTATGACGCGAAGGTCACCGAGATCAACGTCAGGGGCCGGGCGGAGACGGGGTTCGGCCTCGGCGGTCGCTGGGGCGGAGGCGAGAAGGCAGGGGTGGACGCGCTGGCTTGGTACTTCGGCCGCCGGCTCGCGAACACCGCCCGACTTCGTGGCACCGACTATCCCGCCGAACTAGCGGTTCTCGGCGGCGCCGGGTTCCCCATCCCCACCGCGGGCAACAAGCGGCACGAGTGGGGAGTGAACGTCCAGGCAAGAGTCAGCGGTCTGCGCCTGTTCGCGCAATGGGTCGACCAGGATCTGGCCGGCGCCCGTCGATACGGCCTCGAGGCTGAGGCAGCCTGGATCTTTCAACTCCCCGGCCTGTTTCTGGTCGGCGAATCGCCCTTCGGAAACTGGATCCAGCCCGTGTTCCGATACTCGTGGATCGACAATCAGTTCCGGGCGCCTCTCGCCTTCCCGCGCCTCGCCGTGGTGTGGCCCTGGAAGAAATACGACTTCGGCCTGCGCTTCGGGCTCGTTCGCAATGTCGACTTGACCGCGGAGTACACCTTCCATCAGGTGGTGCGCAGCCTGACCCTGCCGAATCTGCCCATGAAGGAGTTTGTGGTGACCTTGAGGACGGGGTTCTAGCAGCCCGTGGTGAAAGTCCGGTCGCGTCGCAAGCTCCGCTTCCGACGCGGCCCGACTTTCACCACGGGCTGCTGGCCCGGATCAGCGCTTCACTGAACGAACGCGCGGGCGCGGTCCCCGTCGAGTGGCCGCGAGAACAGATAACCCTGCCCGTACTGGCAACCGAGAGCGCCTAACATATTGCGTTGTTCCACGGTTTCGACCCCCTCCGCGACCACCGCCATGTCGAGGCTCCGGGCCAGGGAAACGATGGCGCCCACGATGTCCTCGTTGCGATTGCTCTTGCCGAGGGCGCCGACGAAGGAACGGTCGATCTTGAGGGTATCGGCGGGGAAGCGCAGTAGATAGCTGAGCGAGGAATAGCCGGTGCCGAAATCGTCGATGCAAAGATGGGTTCCGAGCGCTCGCAGCCGCTTCAGAAGATCGACGGCCATTTCCGGGTTCTCCATGATCACGCTCTCGGTGATTTCCAGTTTCAGACGGTCGGCGGCCAGGCCGGTTGCCGAAAGCACGGTCTCGACCTGCTCGATCAGATCGCCTTGGGAGAACTGCCTTCCGGAGAGGTTCACATTGACGGTGAGGTGATTCGCCAGCGTGGGCGCGCCTTCGGTCAGCCAGCGGCAGGCTTCCCCAAGAGTCCACTCGCCCAGTCGGAAAATGAGCCCCGTCTCCTCAACGAGATGCATGAACTCGTAGGGACCCACGATCCCCCGCTCGGGATGGTTCCAGCGGAGGAGCGCCTCGAAACCCACGGTCCGCTCATCGCTCAGGGCGACGATCGGCTGATAGTGCAGGACGAACTCATTGCGATCAGCGGCGCGTCGCAACGAGTGTTCCAGCTTCAAAAGGCCCACTGCGCGCTGGTGCATCGATTCGTCGAATACCTGGAACCTGGACTTGCCCGTGGTTTTGGCCTGATACATGGCGGTATCGGCGTCGCGCAAGATGTCTTCGGCGCTTTCGTACTGCCCGCCGCTGTAGGCGACACCGATGGAGACGGTGCCGAAGATATCCTGACCGCTGACCTTGATGGGGGTTTGAAGCGCGACGAATATTCGGTCGACCACACGGCTCGCATCTTCCTTGTGGTCGAGGTCGTCGAGCAGGATGGCGAACTCGTCGCCCCCGAAACGCGCCAAAGTGTGCTCCGCCCGCAGGGTGGCCGAGAGAACCCGGCCGATCTGAACCAGGAACTGGTCACCGGCCAGATGACCCAAAGAATCGTTCACGACCTTGAATCGGTCCAGGTCAAGGAACAGGACGGCGAAGAGTTGAGTGGGCCGGCGCTTGAGCCGCGCCATGGCCCGGCGCAGGCGGTCCATGAACAGCGCGCGGTTCGGCAGGCTGGTGAGCGAGTCGTGCAACGCGTCATGGAGCAGACGCTTTTCCGCCCGCCGCCGCTCGGTGACGTCGGCTCCGATCGAGGCCATGCCGCACACCGCGCCAGCGGGGTCGTGCAGAACGGTGGAATTCCACGACACCACCCGGGGCTCGCCTCGGGCGGTCAGGATCTCGTACTCCTCGTGGGGGGCGGTTCCCTTGGCGATTCTCTCCCTGAAAGCATCGCGCATGGAGCCGCTCCTCTCGAGGGGCAGCACGCGCTCGAACCAGTTGTGGCCGACCACGTTTTCTTCGGTCAGACCCAGCAGTTCGAGGGCGTACTCGTTGGCGAAGGTGACTTCGCCCTCACGGTCGAGCAGAACCGAGATGAGCTGTACGTTTTCGATCAGGTCCCGCAACCGGCGCTCCGACTCCCGCATCGCGCCTTCCGCCAGCTTCCGATCGGTGATCTCGAAGCCCATGGCCAGCAGGGCTATTCGGCCTTCGTGCCCGATCGGGCTGAGGGTCAGATCGATCCATGGCTCCGAACCCGGCGCTCCGTTCATTTTCAGCTCGAACCTTCGCGGGGTGTCCAGGCTGGCGGGGGTGGTCCCGGTCAGCCGCTGCCGGAGAGTTTCTCGGGAATCGCCATGAGCCAGGTCGGAAAAGCGCGATCCCACAAGATCCGCGCCTCTGATTCCACCGAGGCCCCGGGCTGCCTTGTTCGCGAAACGAATGATGTCATCCTCGACGATGAGCACGATGGCGGCGCTTGCTTCCGTGAGGGCGAGGAACTTCGTCTCATCCGGAGGGGATGAGGTCGGCGCGCGACCAGACCTTCGGAAGTAGTCGAGGACTTTCACGGCCGTGGGGCCCCTTCTCCTCTGCGTCGGCGAAACATGTGGATCACGGCTGAGGGCTTGGGCCAGGCTTCAAGCAAGGAAAGACAACTATCGTTTTTCCCGGGTTGTGCCCTTCATCCAGGCTTCGACCTCCTCGATAGTGCGCGGGGCGTCCGTGGAAAGACGCTTCAGGCCGGCGTCGGTCAGCAGAAACGAGTCCTCGACTCTCACCCCGATGTTCTGGTACTTCTGGACCGCGGGGCCGACCTTGGTCTTGAACACCTGGTTCTCGGGCGTGTCCGGAAGATTGTCGAGGGCTTGAGGACGGATGTAGAGACCCGGTTCGACCACGAAAGCCATTCCCGCCGCCAGCGGCCGGTCGTAGTCGCCGACATCATGAACGTCCATGCCGATCCAGTGGCAGATGCCATGGGTGTACCAGGTCCTGAACTGTTCGCCTTTGTCGTCGGTGATCAGGCCCAGCTTGAGCAGTCCGGCCTTGATGACTTCCTCAGAGGCTTTCTCGACATCCGCGGTCTTGTTGCCGACTCGAGCCGCCCCCATTCCGGCTTCCTGGGCGGCGAGCACGAGCCGGTAGATGTCCTTTTGCGTGGGGGAATAGGCGCCGCTTGCTGGAGTGGTGCGCGTGATGTCGCCGGTGAGACCCTGGTAACTGGCCGCGGCGTCCACGAGGAGGAGGTCCCCCGCCTCCATCTTCCGACTCGACGCCTCGTAGTGAAGGATGGTCGAGTTCGGACCGCTGCCCACGATAGACGGATACCCCCAGCTCATCGCGCCGTTGGTGAGGTACACCTGTTCGATGGCGGCTTCCACCTCGTATTCGAACTTCCCCGGCGCTGCCGCCCTCATCCCCGCCCGGTGACCTTCGGCAGAGATCTGGACGCTCCGCTCCAGGACCTTCTGCTCGTACGGTGTTTTGATCTGACGAAGGCCCTCGACGATGGACAGACTGTCGATCACGGCCACCCCGAAGAACCGTTCCCGGAACCGGTTCGCCCATTCATAAACCTCCGGCAGCTTACGCGAGGGCGCGGGCCGGGGGCCGAGCAGGAGCGCGAGTTTGCCTCTTCCCGCGCGCACTTCCGCAAAAAAAACATCCCATTCGGTGGTGGAGACGCCGCGTCTCAAACCATAGTTCCGGGCGTTGAACATTGAGGTGAGGAACGGCTCGAAATCGCTGAAGAAGTACACGGTTTCGATGCCCGAGAGGGCGGTCGCTTCAGCCTTGGTCAGGATGTGGCCATTGCGGTGCTCGCGTTGCGGATTGGCGGCCTGAACAAAGAGGACCTCCTTCTTCGTGGCCGCGCCCGGCATCAGAACCAGGATGGTGTCCTCCTGGGTGATGCCGGTGAGGTAGAGCAGGTTTGAATCCTGCCGATACTCGTAGTTCACGTCCCGTGAGTAGAGCTTCGCGTCTGCGCTCCACAGCACCATCGCCGTGCCCGGGTCGAGTTCCGCCATGGCTCGAGCCCGACGCGCCTTGAGATCGTCCTGATACTCGCCGGCCTGGACGAGCCCGGGGACGCCGGCCAGGAAGAGCGAAGCCAGAATCAGCCGTCGCAGTGAAGGGTCGATCCGTCGGCTGTTCATGGTGATCATCCTTGTCTCTTGTCTCCCTCTAAAGGGCCTTCGCGACGCCTCGGCCTGCGCTCAAGATCCTACCCTTTCGCCTTACTGCGGGAATCCCGTGGTCGGCAAGCCCTTGACCAGTTTCAAGGCATTCTTGAAGTACAGCTTCTTCAGCGCCTCGTCCGGGAGCTCCATGCCGTACAGCTTCCAGAACGCGTGATAGTCGCGGTAGTAGTCGAAGTATTCGTCGCCCGTCTCGAACGTGCGCCAGTAGTAAGGATACTCATCGGGCTGGAAGCTGTCCTTGCCGAAGAGGATCCGGTCCTGATACTTGATGAAGAACGCGCGCGCGGTGCGAGGCTGTCGGCCGTACTCGGCCAGCACGGCCGCGGTTTCGGGGTAGACATTTGGATGGGTGTCGAGGTACCTCGAGAACCGGCCGAGGTCGTTGGACAGATAGGCCATGTGCGCGGCGATGTACGTGGTGTCCTTGTGCTTCTCGAACATCCGGTCGCGTTCGGCCAGCAGTTCCTCGAATCGCGGGAACCACGGATCCTGATAGCGACGATCCGGGTAGAGCGCCTCTTCGAGCCAGCGTTCGTTCTTGAAGTCGATGGGGTCGAAGAAGGGCGCCGGCTCCGCGGTGTGGATCAGGACCGGGATCTTCAGTTCCGCGCACTTCGACCAGATGGGATCGAGTTCCGCGTCGTCGAGATGCAGGCGCGTGCCGTCCGCCCTCTTGATGCGCAGTCCGAGTTCCTTGAAGATCTTGAGGCCGAGGGCGCCCGCCTTCACATCCTCCTCGAGCTGAGCCGCCGCCTTGGCTCCGAAGCCTTGGCCCACATCGCCCTTGAAGTCGATGTTGGCGAAGAGGACCATGCGATCCGGATAGGGCGACTCCTTGATGGCGGCGACACTCTGCTTCAGCTTTTCGCCCGAACCGCCGGAAAGATTCACCAGGACGCGCAGGTTTAGTTTGTCCATGGCGGCCACGACTTGCGCGTAGCGCTCCGGACTGATGGGGGCGGGCTGGTGCGAGTGGATGTCGATGACCGGGAACTTGGCGCGGGGGGTGGGATGCTCGGCCACGATCAGTCTGGACGTGGGCTTGTATTCGACGATGGACGGGGGAGGCCATTCGGGCGCGCGGCCTTCACCCGGCCGTCGGCCCTGGTTCGGGTTCGGGCTTTGGGCCGGGCTCTGGCTTGGCGCCTGGGCGCAGCCAAGGCCGGAGGCCAGGATCATTACCGCGAGAACGATGAAGGCTTTTCGATGTTTGTCGTTCATGGTGATCCTCGATCCTACCTGCCTTGAAGGTCGATCCGGGCGCGAAACGAAAGCGATGTTGCGAGTCCAATCACGGACTCCGTTCGTGACTTGTGGGAGAAACCCACAGTCACCGCGAGTCGGTTCACGGACTCGTCCGTGACTTTTGGGAGAAGCCACCGTCATCGCGAAGGACCCGAAGTTCGTCTCGGACTGAAGCGATCTCGGCGTCACGCCGAGACTGCTTCGTCCCATTCATTCCGACGGGGTCCTGCTGAGGA
>JAENWE010000029.1 GCA_016650185.1 Vicinamibacteria bacterium
AGGGAATCTGCTGCGACATCCGATACCGCGCCACTGGCGGGCGTCCCCCGGAGGCCGCGCGCTGCTCGCTCCTCGTCTTCTCACCGTATGTTCAATACTGTTGCGTCGCTCGTCACTGCGCTTGCCCGCCATTGACACGGTCTCGAAGCGCGGAGCCTGCCCTCGGGGCACGTCTCGCGACGATTCCTCATGAATGTCCTCAATGCGGCGGTGTTCGATCTGAAGGGTGTGAACCCGAACGCCATCGTGGGGATCGACACGCGCACACCGGAGGAGGTTATCCAGAGCATCGACGAGCAAGGGAAGATCGTGGCGAACTCGCTAGAGACCCTGCGGGGATTGTTGTCCAGGTGATGCGCGGAGATGGCGGCCCTACCTACCGCGACGGGCGACCTGAAGTCAGAGTTGGTTGCCTTTTTGGGTACGCGCGTCGACGTGCGATGCGTCGTTATCGGAACGTGATAACGTCCGTCCGTGATCCTCTCGTTCAAGAGCCGCCTTGCGCGTGAGGTCTTCGATGGAGACGGCGGTGTCCTGGCTCGCAAGCTGCCGATCGAGATTCGGCGAGCAGCGACGCGGAAACTCCAGTACCTGAACGGAGCCACAAAGATCACCGATATGGGATCGCCCCCCGGCAATCGCCTGGAGGCGCTTCGCGGTGACCTGCGGGGCTACCATTCGATCCGTGTCAACGATCGGTGGCGGATCATCTTCCGGTTCGATGACGGCAACGCGAGCGACGTCGACATTGTGGACTATCACTGAGGAAACAACATGCGCCCCAAGAATCCAATCCATCCTGGCAAAATGCTCGCAGAGGAGTTTCTTCTCCCCACGAAACGTTCGCAGCGTTCGCTCGCGAGCGACTTGGGCTGGACGCCGGCGCGCCTGAATGAGGTGATCAAGGGCCGCAGGGGCGTGACTGCAGATGCCGCGCTCGATCTGGCGAGAGTTCTGAAAACATCGCCGGAGTTGTGGCTCAACCTGCAGATGACCTGGGATCTGAACAGAGCTGAGATAAGGCGCGCGAGTTAAAAAGGCGGGAAGTTCCTTCCGGGCATGGCGGGGGATGCGGAACGTAGCCGCCCCATCGTCAATCGCGCCGAACAGGGTTTCGAGACTGTCTCGCAGCGCGCAGCCTTGGGCCACCACCTCGTAGAGCGCCGTGCTCTCGGGCCGATGGCGCCGGTGGACGCCGGGCGCGGCGCCGGTTTGGGGTGGTGGGGTGGCAGCGAGCGTGCCACGCCACGATGCCGGTTGGCGCGCGGACCCTGCTTGCACTACAAGCACTCACTTCCCGCACCGTTGCTGCGCTGGATGCCGTGATTCGGACTACCACGTGGTCCAGTGGACGAGGACCTGGATGGGCGACGAGTCCCCCGCGCGCGACGAGAGCGGCAGCTATAGGCAGGATCGGAACCGCTCTGGTTGGAGGCGTACGCCACCCATTTCTCGTTCCGGGAAAACCGCGACTCGTCGGACATCGTCACGTCGCAGCGAGCGTGGACGACCGCATTCACCCGCAGCTCGCCCAGGTCGGGTGCAGGGCTACGGGCGGCTGGCGTTGTGTGAGAGCGGCGTGAGAGCGCATGAACCGCAGCAAAGGCGTGAGGCGGCCTCCGAAGGCCAAGCGCCTACGCAGGCGGCCAGGGCTGATCCATCTGGTATCATTGGCAGTACCGTATGAGGGTACCGCGGATCGTCCTTGACACCAACGTCCTCGTCTCCGGCCTGCGATCACGACGGGGCGCATCGTTTCGCCTCCTTTCCGAGGTCGGTCGTGGAGGCTTTGAGATCGCCCTCTCGGTTCCGCTGGTCCTTGAATACGAAGACGTATTGCTTCGCCAACGTAAGGCCACCGGCCTCAGCACCGCCGACATCGATGCCACCGTGAACTACTTGTGTTCTGTTGGGATTCTCCAGCGCGTCTTCTATCTGTGGCGTCCACAGCTTGCTGACCCTGGAGACGATTTCGTCCTGGAACTCGCCGTCGCGGCTTCGTGCGGGACCATCGTGACCCACAACATCCGCGATTTCCAGGACGCAGCGCGGTTCGGAATCAGGGTAATGACGCCGGGCGTCTTTCTTCGTCAGATAGGAGTCTTTCCATGAGCACGCTCAGCCTTCGTCTTCCAAACTCTCTCCATCGGCAGTTGAAGGAAATATCCGGCCGTGAGGGTGTATCCATCAATCAGTTCGTCGCGTCCGCCGCCGGCGAGAAGGTCGCGGCGCTCCTGACCGCGGACTACCTGCAGGAACGGGCGGCGCTCGGCAAGCGCAGCGCGTTCGACGCTGTGCTTCGTCGAGTGCCAAGCGTGGCCCCCGACGCTGGGGATGAACTCCCCACCAAGGGTAAGGGATCGAAGAGTCGGGGCCGCAGGGGAGTTCAGGCCACGAAGGCTTCGAGTGTCTCGGCCGCCGATAGGATTCAGAAGACTCGGCCAAGAGAGTAAAGATGTCGAACCGCATCCGGGTCCTGCGCCCTCGGTGAGTGAGCGCCCCGCTTCGACGGCGGTGCCTTGATTCTTACTACCGCGTGGTCCAGTTGACGAGGACCTGGATGGGCGACGAGTCCTCCGCGCGCGACGAGAGCGGCAGCTTCAGCAGGAAGCGATCGCCCGCCACCGCGAGCTGATCCAGGGCGTTCGACGGTGTCAGGCCCGTGACAAACAGCGGCTTCGGTTCGCCAGGCGCGGAGCGGATCGCCCTCCGGGATCGACACCGCCATCAGCCGCCCGTCAGGATCCAGGAAGAACAACTCGTTGCCATCACTCGACCACCGCGGCTGCACGCCGCCGGTCTGCGAGATCTGCCACTCTTCGCCGGTGGGCGGAAACGGAATCACCCACGTCTGATCGGAACCGCTCTGGTTGGAGGCGTACGCCACCCATTTCTCATTCTTGGAAAACCGAGACTCGTCGGACATCGTCACGTTGGGTACGAGCATCAAAGGCTTCGCCCCCGGGGTCAGGATATCGAGGACCTGGGCCTCGCAGAAGCCGAGCCGCTGGCGCCCGAACGTGAGGAACCGTCCCGAGCTCACGGCCGGAAAGCTCGGCGGCCGGCGTTTCGAGAGTGCTCTCCGAACCGTTGTTGCGGAGCGTCGTATAGAGGAAGCGGTCGCCCCCCGGAAGGAACGAGGGCCAGCTCCGCCAGATTTCTCGCGCGAGATCGGGTAGAGGGTGACCGTCGGTTCGTTCCCGCATCCCGAAACCGAACCCGATCCCGA
>JAENWE010000030.1 GCA_016650185.1 Vicinamibacteria bacterium
ATCGAGTCTTCCTCTTTTTGCATGAAGGCGCCGTCGCCGGTCTTGACGTCGAGGATGAGCCCGTCAATGCCTTCCGCGAGTTTCTTGCCCATGATCGAGGCGACGATCAAGGGCAGCACGGGCACGGTCGCGGTGACGTCGCGCAAAGCATAGAGCTTCTTGTCGGCGGGAGCGATCTCCGCGGTTTGTCCGATGAAGGACAACTTGTGCGCTCGCAGGGTTTGGCGGAATTCGACCAGGCTCAAGCCCACGCGGAAGCCGGGAATCGACTCCAGCTTGTCGAGGGTGCCCCCGGTGTGGCCAAGCGCGCGGCCCGAGATCATGGGAATGGTGACCCCGCAGGTGGCGGCGAGGGGAGCGAGGATGAGGCTCGTCTTGTCGCCCACCCCGCCGGTGGAGTGCTTGTCCACCTTGGGGCCTTCGAGGTCGGAGAGGTCGAGGATCTCGCCCGATTGGAGCATGGCGCGGGTGAGGTCGGTGGTCTCGTCGTCCGACATGCCGCGGAAGTGGACGGCCATGGCGAAGGCGGCGATCTGATAGTCGGGAACGTCGCCCTTGGTGTAGCCGGTGATCAAAAAGTCGATTTCGGCCCGGGTCAGGGTCTGGCCGTCCCGTTTCCTTTCCAGGATGGCGGGAGCGCGCAGGGCCACGGCCGGGCCGGAAGTCACTTCGCGTCGCCCCCGGCAGCCGTCTCCTTCTTCTCGTTGATGCGACCGAGAGCGGCCCACAGATCGCGCTTGGGTTTGGGAGCGGGTGCGGGCGGCATGGCCGGCATCTGCGGCATATTCCGAAGCACCTGATCCATGAGGCTTCGCTTCGTTTCCTCTTTCTTGGCCGGTCGCTTCGGGATCCTGGCCTGCTTGTAGTCGTGGGTATTGAAGCAGGTACGGCACGTGGTCTTGGCGATCTGCCCATTCACCACGCTCGCGATGTCGTGCGAGAGCAGGAGATGGCAGGACGTGCAGTAGTCGTCGTGGACTTCGCCGATTCGATACACAGTAGACATAGGTCTTAAAGAACGCTCCTTGAAGCGGCAACGTGGAGGAGGGCGCAATCTCGCCCGTGCAGGGCGACCCTCCGACCTGCGAGGGCTCGCGAAAACGCGGGGCAAGCCTTCAGGTCGCCTTCAGCCTAGCAAAGACCAGCGCCCAGACAAGCCCCAAGGCCAACATCAACCCGGTCACGATGAAATTCGCGGGCTGGTACAGGCTCGATCCGGAGAGGTCGTTCCAGCGGGTGAGGCCGAAGTGAACCATCTGCGCGCCCAGGCACACCGCGGCGACGCGGTGGAACGGATGGCGGTACGGCGTACGAATGACCGCGGTCAGGCTTCGCAGTCCCGCCGCACCGGCGGCGGCGACGGCAAGCCAGGCGTAAGCGAGAGGGCGCTCGGTGTTGTTTGAGATGATCAAGGTTGCGTAGGTGGCGAGAGTCAGGGTCACCAGGTCTAGGTTGTCCCGCAAGCGTCGGGCGACGGCCCGAATCTCGGCCAGGGCCAGCGGGACGAACACGCCCCAGGTGCCGAAGGTCAGGACATACCACTGGCTGTCGAAAAGTCGGCGGTACCGAAAGCCCATGCTGTCGACGATGCCGGACCACCAGTCGTCGGGGGCAATCGGGGTGATCACGGCATGCAGAGACAGCGAGACGGAGAAGAAGGCGGCGGCGATGGCGACGGTGCGGAGGAGGGCCTGCTTGATGTCGTGCCGCGCGAGTGTTCGGAAGAAAGCGAACGGCAGAATCAGGACGAAACTTTCGCGGACAAAGCCCCCGGCGAAGGCGATCGGGATGGCGAGGCGCCAGGACGTGTCGACTTCGATGGCCAGGATCGCGGCGGCCACCAGCGCCATGCAAAGCGGGTCGGACATCCAGTACTGATATTCGAACCAGCGGACCGCTCCCTGGGTGAGTCCCATCAGAACGAGGACGAGCGCCGAAACCTCAGGCGTGAAACCACGAGCGCGCAAAAAGAGGAACGTGCAGGCGAGGAATGCGCCGAGCGAAATCTGGGTGAGCGCGTAGAACGCCTGGTTGACCGAGAGTCCCCACGCCATGAGCCCGCGCGCGAGGGTGGGCACGGCGACCCTAAACGCGTAGGGCGGATCCTCCGCTTCCTGGGGACTCATCGCCATGTGGATGTAGTGGCGGTGATCGGTCTCCATCACATCGCGTACCCGATGGACGACGCCGAGCTTCGACGCCACGTAGCCCGCGTTCGCGGCCACGATGAGCGCGGCCAGGGCGAGGGCCATCCGAACGTCGCGGTGTGTGAGTCTCATGCGAGAGGGAGCTTATCGTCGCCGCGGAAGCCTGGCGGATGGCCGAAGCCTAGGGAGGCCAAAACCCCCACCCTATCCACTCCGTATCAAGTCAAAGGCGGTTGTGGCTCAGGTCCTCGTTCAGCTGCGTCATCTGCCCCTCCAGCTCGTTGTACTTGGTCCGCTCGGTTTCGAAATCCAGAGCGGCTTGCTCCTTCTTTGACTCCAGGTCTGCGAGTTCGGCCTCCTGCTGAGCGAGCTGTTCCCGGAGTAACTTCCTCTCTCGCTCGGCCTCTCGTCGACGGGTGGTGTCCACGGGCGCGTCCGAGTCCGGATCGGTGGAGAGAAAGGAGCGGATCTGGCCTATCTCCGAGGTCAGGGCGGAGATTCGCTGGGCATGCTGGTCGACCAGAGCCCTGGCGCGGGAAACCCTCTGATCCTGGAGGGTCATGCGTGAGACCAGCAGTTGAACCCGCGCTGCTGCCGACGCCTGCCTCTCCACCGCGGTGCGCAGGAGCCGCACCTCCCGAATGAGCTCGCGAATGGCTTCGTCGGTCCAGATGTCTCTCGGCCGTTCCTGCGCGAGAGTGGAGACGCTGTCCAGCATCAAGACAAACGCCACGCCGATGATCGCGATCCTGTTCATGGTTTCTCCTCAGCCGGGCTAGTCCCTCTGACGGGTTGATCCTCGCACACCGGTGCGTCGGCTCGGTTACGATCCGGCGCGATGTCCGATGTTCCTCTCCGCAAGCTCGACGACAAGCTCGAACAGCTCCCCGCCTCGCCCGGGGTCTACCTGTTCAAGAACGCCGAGGGGGGGGTCCTCTACGTGGGCAAGGCGCGGGTGCTCAAGAACCGCGTGCGGTCCTATTTCCAGGCGGGCCATGAGGGGACGTTCCACAAGGCCTCGATGGTGGCGGAGATCGCCGATCTCGATATCCTGGTCACGGACAGCGAAGGCGAGGCGCTGGCCCTTGAGAACAATCTCATTAAGCGCCACCAGCCGCCCTACAACGTTCTCCTGCGCGACGACAAGAACCATCCGTATCTCAAACTCACGCTCAGCGAGGCGTATCCGCGGCTTCACATCGTCCGCAAGGTGGCGGAGGACAAGAGCGCCTATGGCGGGCCGTACATCCCCGCCCATCTCGGGCGCAAGACGGCGTCGCTCGTCCACCGTGTGTTCGGCGTGAGATCGTGCCGCGAGAAGCTGGACGGCCACCGGGGCCGCCCGTGTCTCCAGTATCAGATCCATCGCTGCCTGGCGCCTTGTGTGGCCACCCTTTGCTCCATCGACGAGTACCGGAAGTCGTGCGTGGAGGCGGCCAAGTTTCTCGAGGGACGCACCGATGAAGTCCTGAAGGACCTGCGCGCCAGCATGATGAAGGCGGCCGAGGAAGAGCTTTTCGAACACGCGGCCACCGTGCGCGATTCCATCCAGGCCCTGGAACGCATGGACCTGCCCCAGAAGATCACCACTGCGGAGATCGACGAACGCGATATCTTCGGCATTCATTTCGAAGAAGGCCGCGCCTCGCTTCAGGTCTTCTGCGTCCGCGATGGCCGCGTTGCTTCGAGCGAGGGGTTTCTTCTGGATCGGGTCGGCGATGCCACTCGTATCCTCGAGGAGTCGGTCGCCCGCTTCTATGAAGGCGACCGCTACGTGCCTCGCGAAGTTCTCATCCCCGAGGCTTTCGAGGGCATGGACGCTCTCACCACCTGGCTCGCCGCGCGCCGCGGAAGCCAGGTCCGCTTCCGCGTGCCTCAGCGCGGCGAGAAGGTCCGCCTTCTCGAGCTCGTCACCGGCAATGCCAAACTCGCACACGACCTCGAGTGGCGTCATCCCAAAAAGCGGTCTCGCGAGATTCTCATCTCGCTCATGGAGGCGCTTGGTTTGCCCGACGAGCCGCGGCGCATCGAGTGCTTCGACATCTCTAACCTCCAGGGGTCCGACATCGTGGCGTCCCTGGTCGTTTTCGAGATGGCCGCGCCCAAGAAGTCGGACTACCGCACGTTCAAGGTCAAGACGGTGGTGGGCGCGCCCGACGATTTCGCCTCTATGCGAGAGGTGGTGGGCCGCCGCTACCGAAGGCTCCTGGAGGAAGGATCAGACCTGCCGGATCTGGTTCTGATCGACGGCGGCCCGGGTCAGCTCAGCGCCGCCGCCGAGGCCCTCGACGAACTCGGCCTGGGCGAATTGCCTCTCGCGAGCCTGGCCAAGCGCGAAGAGATCCTCCACGTCCGTGGGCGCGAGGCGCCGGTGGCGCTTGACCACTCAGCCCCGGCCCTGCAGCTGATGCAGGCGGTGCGCGACGAGGCGCACCGTTTCGCGGTGACGTTCCACCGAAAGCGCCGCGCCAAGAGGACCATCGCATCCGAACTCAACGCGATCAACGGCGTGGGCCCGAAGGCGCGGTCGAAACTTCTGCGTGCATTTGGCTCTCTCAAAGGGGTGAAGGCGGCGACCTTGGCCGAGCTGGCCGCAGTGGTGGGGCCTTCCCTGGCGGGCCGCATTGTCATTCATCAGAGGGCTGAGAAAGCCTGAAGCGGGGCCCATGACCGAACTGCACGCCATCAGCCCGGGCATCGTCACCGTTCTCGCGCTTTGGGTTCTCTGGCTGCTGCTCGATCCGGCCCTTCGTCCTGGAAACCTCTCCTGGACGCATCTGATTCTCTGGCTGCTGACCCCCCTCGGCATGTACCTGGGTCTGGCCAGCCATTCCTATCCCCCCGATCCGCCCGCCTCTCCGGTGGGCAAGGAAGGGACCATCGCGCAGCTCTCCCCTCTGGAGGTTGAAGTGTTCGGCTCCTTCTGGCCCGCCCGATGCAGACACGCGGAGGACCTCCGTCTCGGCCAGCGCGTCAGGGTGGTGGAGCGACAGGGTCTGACCCTGGTGGTGGAGCGTCTTTCCTGAGCCTGGTTGACACGTGAAGCCGTGGGCTCGCGGAAGTCGTTGAGCGCGTGGGGAAGAGACGGTGACGGTGGCACTCACCTCCCTGAGCCCTGTCTCGGCCAAGGCGTGGCCAGCCCGCCGGTCAAGCACGCGAGGCAAAGTGAGCTGCCTCAATCTCGGCGCCGTGCGTCGCGAATGTCTTGCCCCATCTGGTAATATTTCTGGCACCGAAGTATTTTGGACCACGCAGGGTTTGTTCTGCGGCTCCGACGCGCCGTCGTCCGCGGCAGCAGTCGGCGATCCCAAACGCGGACATCAGGAGATCGGTCGAGCGATTGCTTGGCCGAAAATCGTCACAAGCGTATGAAGAAGATTTCCGTCTTGTCTGTTTTTGCGGCCGTTGTCCTTCTCTCCGCCGCCTGCGCCAAGGAGCCCACCGAGTCGGTCACCGCGGCGACATCCGCCCTCGCCGCGGCCAAGGCCGCCGAGGCCGCCGACTACGCCCCGGCCGCACTGGCCAGCGCCGAGACGGCATCGGCCGCACTCCAAGCAGAACTGAAGGCTCAGGGAGAGAAGTTCTCCCTGACCCGCTCCTACACCAAGGCGGCTGAGCTCGCTGCGGCGGCCAAGGCCGCGGCCGATACGGCCGCCGCCGAGACCGTGAGCGGCAAGGAGCAGATGGGGACCGAGGCCACCACCCTGGTGGCTGAAGTGCGCTCGGCCGTCGAAGCGGCGAACCAGGCTCTGGCGAGGGCTCCGAAGGGCAAGGGCAGCGCGGCCGACCTCGAGGCCATGAAGTCCGACGTTGCGGGTATCGCAGCCGCACTCCCCGAGATGGACGCAGCCATCGCTGATGGCAAGTACAAGGACGCCAAGGTGAAGGCCGAGGCCG
>JAENWE010000031.1 GCA_016650185.1 Vicinamibacteria bacterium
GTACAAGCTGAAGGAATACCAGAAGGACGCGGGAGCGGTGGTGGCCCGACCGCGGGCCAAAAAGGCCTGAGGCGCGCGAACACGCGGCGCGCGGCCGTCAATCACGAGTCCAGCCTGAATCAACTCTGCGTCGCCCGCAAACTCTGCGGGGTTCGGCGTCTCCGCCGCAGAGATTGCGCCCCTGAGTCCCGAAGGAAGGGCGTTTAATGAAGATGGGAAGAAATCTCGTCGACGCAAGAGTGGCACGCGACTTGTAGTTATGGCGGAGCGGAGGTCCGAATGCCACATCCCAGCCGCATCCTCGTAGACGGCAACGAAGCCGTCGCGGCCGTCGCCCACAGACTGAGTGAAGTCATTGCCATCTACCCGATTACTCCCAGTTCGACCATGGGAGAACTCGCGGACTCCTGGTCGGTTCAAGGCCGCAAGAATCTGTGGGGCGCCGTCCCCGAGGTCGTCGAGATGCAATCCGAGGCGGGCGCGGCCGGAGCGGTGCACGGCGCTTTGCAAGGCGGGGCTCTCGCCACCACGTTCACGGCTTCCCAGGGCCTTCTTCTGATGATTCCGAACATGTACAAGATCGCGGGAGAGCTCTCACCGTTCTGTATGCACGTGGCCGCACGAACGGTGGCGACGCACGCGCTCTCCATCTTCGGCGACCACTCGGACGTGATGGCCTGCCGGGCCACCGGCTTTGCCCTCCTCGCCTCCTGCTCCGTGCAAGAGGCGCAGGATCTGGCCGCGGTCGCACACCGGGCCACCTTGCGCTCGCGCATTCCCTTCCTGCACTTCTTCGACGGCTTCAGAACCTCCCACGAGGTGGCCAAGATCGACGAGCTTTCCGAAGACGATCTCAGAACCTTGATCGACGAACAGGGGGTCCGGGAGCATCGCGCCCGAGGCCTCACTCCCGACCATCCGGTCTTGCGGGGCACCGCGCAAAACCCTGACACGTTTTTCCAGGCCAGGGAGGCCGCGAACAGCTTTCACGCCGCATGCCCGGCCCTGGTCCAGGAGGCGATGGATCGACTGGGCGCTCGGACGGGGCGCTCCTATCACCTCTTCGACTACGTCGGCCATCCGCAGGCGGAGCGCGTGATCGTCATCATGGGCTCGGGAGCCGAGACGGCGCATGAGACGGTCAACCACGAAATGGCCCGAGGCGAGAAGGTGGGTGTATTGAAGGTGCGTCTGTTCCATCCCTTCTCGACCGCCGCCTTCGTCGCCGCCCTCCCGAAAACAACGCGCGCCATCGCCGTGCTCGATCGCACGAAGGAGCCGGGGGCGGTGGGCGAACCTCTCTATCTCGAAATACTGGCAGCACTTTCCGAGGCCCAGACCGAAGGTCTCACCGATTTCCAGAGTCCGCCGCGGGTGGTGGGCGGACGCTACGGACTCTCATCCAAGGAGTTCGATCCGCCCATGGTGCAGGCGGTCTTCGCACACCTTCAGGGGCCGAAACCGCGCAATCACTTCACGGTCGGGATCATGGACGACGTGACCCACACCTCGCTCCCGTATGACGCCGATCTCGACATCGAACCCTCTGACGTGAAGCGCGCGGTGTTTTATGGGTTGGGCGCCGATGGCACGGTCGGAGCCAACAAGAACTCGATCAAGATCATCGGCGAGGAGACACCGTTTTTCTCTCAGGGTTACTTCGTCTACGACTCCAAGAAATCGGGCGCCACCACGGTCTCCCATTTGCGCTTCGGGCCGCGGCCCATCCGGTCCGCCTACCTCATCAAGCGCGCCGACTTCGTGGCCTGTCATCAATTCGACTTCGTCGACAAGCTGGACGTGCTGGAGCGGGCCGCCCCGGGCGCGATCTTCCTTCTGAACTCACCCTACGGTCCTTCCGAGGTCTGGGGCCATCTGCCGCGCGAGATCCAGGAGACCATCCTGGAGAGGAAGCTCCGGCTCTTCGTGATCGACGCGCTCACCGTGGCCCGCAAGGCGGGAATGGGCGGGCGCATCAACACCGTGATGCAGGTCTGCTTCTTCGCCCTGTCCGGCGTGCTCCCCCGCCACGAAGCCATCGCCTGCATCAAGGGAGCGATCGGCAAGACCTACGGCAAGCGCGGCGGCGATGTGGTGAAGCGAAACTACGCTGCGGTGGACTCGACCCTCGAGCATCTCCACGAGGTCCCGCCACCCACGTCGATGACCGCCACCCACTCGCGCCCGCCCATGGTCTCGTATCTAGCACCCGAGTTCGTGAAGCGCGTGACCGCGGTCATGATGGCCGGAAAGGGCGACCTCCTTCCCGTGAGCGCGTTCCCGCCCGACGGCGCCTGGCCGGTCGGCACCACGGCCTGGGAGAAGCGCAATCTGGCCGTGGACATTCCAGTGTGGGATCAAAAGGTCTGCATCCAGTGCAACCAGTGCGCTCTCGTCTGCCCGCACGCCGCGATCCGGGCCAAGATCTACTCGCCCGAAGCGCTTTCGGGCGCCCCCGCGACCTTCAAGACCGACGACTTCCGCTCGAAGGAATTGAAGGGACTCAAATACACGATTCAGGTGGCGCCCGAGGACTGCACGGGCTGCACCCTGTGCGTGCAGGTCTGTCCGGCCAAGGACAAGACCAACCCTCGCCACAAGGCGATCGACATGGCCCCGCAGTTCCCCCTTCGGGATTCCGAGCGGGAGAACTACAGTTTCTTCCTGGATATCCCAGAGATGGATCGCGCCGCCTTCGGCAAGGTGGACCTCAAGAGCTCTCAGTTCCTGCAGCCTCTGTTCGAGTACTCGGGCGCGTGTTCGGGATGCGGAGAGACGCCGTA
>JAENWE010000032.1 GCA_016650185.1 Vicinamibacteria bacterium
ACCACGCAGTAGGGGTTCTTGCGAACCGCGTCCACGAGGAGACCACCCTGATCGAAGCCGACGTACCCGGGAGGCGCGCCCACCAGCCGCGACACCGTGTGCTTCTCCATGTATTCGCTCATGTCGAAGCGGATGAACTCGTTGCCGAGTTGTTTGGCGACCTGCTTCGCCAGCTCGGTCTTTCCAACTCCGGTGGGGCCGGTGAAGAGAAAGCAGCCCACCGGACGGTCGGCCGGCCCCAGGCCCGCGCGCGCGCGCTTGATGGCCTGGGAAACCAGCTTGACCGCCGGTTCCTGATGGAAGACGACGCGATTGAGTGACTCTTCGAGGGTGCGAAGTCTCTCCTTGTCGGAGAGCGACGCCTGCTTCTCCGGGATTCGCGCCACGCGTGCGACCACGCGTTCGATCAGGGGAAGGTCGACATCGCGGGGATCGACGATATCGAGACGCAGCGACGCGCCGGCCTCGTCGAGCAGGTCGAGGGCGCTGTCGGGCAGGCGGTGCTCTCGCATGTGCCTCTGCGCGAGTTTGGCCGCGCCCCCGATGGCGTCGTCTTTGATCGATACGTCGTGGTGCTTCTCCAGCCGATCCTTGAGGCCGAAGAGGATCTGCACGGTGTCGTCCATCGACGGCTCTTCCACCACGATCTTCTGCAGCCGCCGGAAAAGAGCCTGGTTCTTCTCGATGACCTTGAACTCGTCGAAGGTGGTGGCTCCGATGATCCGGATATCGCCGTCCTGAAGGATCGGCTTCACCATGTTCGACAGGTCGAGAGTGCCGCCGCTGGTGGCCCCGGCACCCACCATGGTGTGGATCTCATCGATAAAGAGAATCGGCTTCTCCCGCTTCTTGAGCGCGGCGATCACCTGTTTGAAGCGTTCTTCGAAGTCACCACGGTACCGGGTGCCCGCGAGCATGGCGCCGGTGTCGAGGGCGAAGATCTCGGCGCCCTTCAAGAACGCGGGCGCTTCGTCCTTGAGAAGGGCCTGAGCCAGGCCCTCGACGATAGCGGTCTTTCCCACTCCGGGATCGCCCACGAGAACGGGGTTGTTCTTGCGCCGCCGGCAGAGGATTTCGAGCACCCGACGCACTTCCTTTTCACGACCGATCAGCGGATCCAGCAGGCCCTGGCGCGCGCGTTCGGTCAGAGAGGGCGCAAAGGACTCCAGAGGATCGCTCGGCGATGCCGACCCCTCCTCACCATCCCCCGCGGGTGCGGGCCCTGAGGGAGAGGACTCGGGGTGTTTGGACACGCCGTGCGAGATGTAGTTCAAGACATCGAGTCTGGTGATGCCCTGGGAAGCCAGAGTTTCGGCCGCGAAGGACTTCGGCTGCTGCATCAAGGCGGCGAGCACGTCGCCCACATCCGCCTCGTTCTTCCCCGCGCTCTGCACGTGGAGCACCGCCGACTGGAGGAGCCGGCGGAATCCGATGGTCTGTTGCGGCGCCCTCTTGGAGCCCTCGGGCACCCGGTCGATCTGCTCTTCGACGTAGACGGTCAAGCCCTTGATGAGCTGCTCGACATCCACCCCGGACCCGTTGAGGATCCGCCGGCCCACCGGATCGTGGGCGATGGCGAGCAGAACATGCTCGGTAGTCAGGTGCGCGTGGCGGCGATCCTGGGCTCCTTGCGCGGCGATCACAAGGATCCGTTCGAGAGCGGGAGTAAACATGACGCCTTAATGTTGCAACAAGGAAGCCTACAGCCGGAAAGGTAGTGTGCCTCTTACCCGAGCCGCCAGATCATGTAGCTCGCGAGCAGGGCCAGGCCAAGGACACTCCTCCATTCGTGGTTCGCCAGGAGCCGGGCCAGTTCGAACTTCGACTCGCGCGGTCCGGAAGGGATCAGGCGCGGGAAAAAAATCGGCACGTGCCTCGCCCAGTCATGGTACTCGTTCGGAAACTTGCCTCGCAGGAACTTCGCCTCCTCCTTGATGATGACCGGGTAGAAGACGGCGAGATACCCGAGACCGGCCAGAACAGAGATCAGGTGTCGCGCGGCGACGAGAAGACCAAGCGCCATGAGCACGCTGCCCAGATAAAGGGGATTGCGAGTATGCGCATACGGCCCACCGGTGGCGAGTCGCAGAGTTTTCTGGATGTGTCCCGAGGCCCAGATCCGAATCAGTTCGCCGAAGGCCGCGAGCGCGGCGCCGGCCACCAGTGATTCCTGTGTGGGCTCTGCGAAAAAGAGGGCGAGCGCCCCCGCCGTATACCCCGCGCGGACCCGGATTCGCGAAAGACTCAAGCGGGAACCCGGTCGGTCGAGGTGGACATTCGGCGGGTCGCCGCTTCGAGCACCTCACTCACCTGGATCTTCTTCATGATGTCCTGATGGGTGTCGCAGTTCCTCTTGTGACAGGGCGCGCAGGCGGGCGTTTTTCGTACGACTTCATCGCCCTCCGCCCAGGGCCCGTTGCGCGCCGGGTCGGTGGGGCCAAAAACGCCCACGAGCGGAGCGCCCATGGCGCCCGCGACATGCAGCGGGCCGGTGTCGGCAGCCAGGAAGATCCGGCAGCTCTTGGCCAGGGCGGCGAGTTCGAGGACCGAAGTGGCGGGCGCGCGCTTCGCCTTGCCTCCCGAAGCCTCGATCACCGCGCCGGCCAGTTCTTCTTCGCCCGGTCCCCACAAGACAACCGGGGCCAGGCGCATTTCGGCCAGGCCGACCGCGACTTGTCCCCACAACTTTGGGGGATAGAGCTTGTTCTCCCAGCCGCCGCCCGGCGAGATCAAGGCGAGAGGATTTTCTAGGGTGGCTCGATACGCCACGGCCGTGGCCCAAGCTTCCTCTGGAAGAACGTACGGAAATTCGCGAGACCCGCGATCATCCACACCCAGGCCCCGCAGAAGGGCCTGGTGCTGGTCAATGACGTGGACATCTTCGGCAGTGCAGGCGACCGTCTCCGTCAGCATGACGCTGGATGAAGCCTCGCGGCGCTGGTCCGCCATCCAGCCGATGCGGCGCGGTGCGCCCGACAGCCAGGTCCAAAACGCCGACTTCCACAGGCCCTGCGCATCGATGGCGACATCCGGGTTGAAGTCGCGCAGTGTGCGGGCCAAGCGGAACCTGTCGTTCCAATCGTAGGTTGAGGCCTTGGGCAGGATGAAGACCTGGTTCAGGCCCTTGATGGAAGCGACCAGAGGCGCGCCTGGAGGTTCGACCGCCCAGGCCACTTCGTGGCCCGCCTCAAGCAGGGCCGCCACCATCGGTGTGGTGTGCACCACGTCGCCGATGGACGACAACCGGACGACCAGGATTTTCATGACTCCAAGCCTCCTAATCTAACGCGAGGCGAGCCGGGCAAGCAGGGCGCTGGTGTCGTGGTCCTTGGCGTCCCCCACGATCGCCACTCGGCCTCCATAGGCTTTCACGATCGCTCGCTCGGGCACGGTCTCGGGGGTGTAGTCGGTGCCCTTGCAATGCACGTCGGGTTTGAGAGCGAGCAGGAGGTTTTCGACCGTGTCCTCCGCGAAGATCACCACCCAGTCGACGACATAGAGCGCCGCGATCAACAGGGCCCGGTCCTGTTCGGTCTGCAAGGGGCGGCCCTCTCCCTTGAGCTTCCTCACGGAAGCATCCGCGTTGATGCCCACGATCAGAATGTCCGCCTCGGCGCGGGCGCCTTGAAGATAGCGGGTATGGCCAACGTGAAGAACGTCGAAGCAGCCGTTCGCGAGAGCGATCGTCTTCCCGGCCCGACGCGCCTCCGCGCAGAGCTCCTTGAGGGTCCCGACGTCCTTGATCTTGGAGACGGACGGACGAAACGAGCCGCTCATGAGAAGTCCGCCCGATGGATCGCCTGAGCCAACTCGCGGGCGGAAACCGTCGCCGTACCCCGCTTCATCACCACCAGACCGCCCGCGATGTTGGCGATGTGGGCGGCCTCGAACGCGGTGGCGCCCGCGGCGAGGGCCAAAGTAAAGGTCGCGATGACAGTGTCCCCCGCGCCGGTCACGTCGGCCACTTCGTCGCTGCCGAAAACCGGGATGTGCCGCGGGCGCGCGCCCGCCTCGAAAAGCGACATGCCATCACTCCCCCGGGTCACCAGAACCGAGGGCGTTCTGAGCCTTGTCTGGAGCGCGTGCCCCGCCTTCTCGAGCTTCTTCATGTCGTGACCGATGGTCACGCCCAACGCCTCTTCCACCTCCGGTTCGTTGGGAGTGACCGCGGTGACGCCGGCCAGGCCCAGAAGGGCGTGGCGGGAATCCGCGGTGAGGGGGGCGCGGTGCTTTCTCGCGAACGCGGTCGAGAGATTCAGGACTCCTTCGGAGACCAGCCCCAGGCCGTAGTCGCTCACCAGGACTCCGTCGACCGGGCCGATGCGTTTCAAAGCCCGTCGGACATGGTCTTCGCTCCAGCGATAGGCCGCGGCGGCGAGGGGCTGGGTTCGATCCATCCGGACGATCTGTTGGCGGGTGGAGTGAAAGCCACCGCCGAGAATTCGGGTCTTGAGCGGCGTTCCGTAGGCTTTGGCCCGGCCCACCCCGACCGTCTGGATCCGCTTCCGCTTCAGCAGCGCCATCAAGGAGCGGCCCATCGCGTCATTCCCCACGAAGCCGACCGGGAGAGGCTCGCCGCCGAGAGTCTTGATGTTGTGGACCGCGTTCGCCCCTCCGCCGAGCCGAAGATCGGAGCCCTCGTACTGAAGGATAAGCACCGGGGCCTCGCGGGAAATGCGCTCCACCCGACCATTCAGGAATTCGTCGATGACCAGATCAGCGACCACCGCGATTCGCCGACCCTGAAACGCCTTGACCACGGCGAGGAGCCGATCCCGACTCGGGAGCTCGATCAGCGGGGCGGCTTTGGCCTGCGGCGTCATTCAGTGAGACTCAATGATCTGAAGCGCCGCGTCGAGCGCATTTTCGGCGATCAGGTCGGGCTGACGTTTCCAGTCGGCCATCCAGTACTGGATTTCACCCATTCCGTACCCGGTCTTTACCAGGCAGGCCCTCGCACCCACGTTCCAGGCGAGTTCGAGATCGCCGAGCCGATCGCCCACCACCCACGACCTCGAGAGGTCGATGCCCAGATCCTGGGCGGCGCGATGCAACATCCCGGGACGAGGCTTGCGACAGTCGCAGTCCTGGCGATACGGGGGTACTCCCGCCGACGGATGGTGGGGGCAGTAGTAGATGCCGTCGATCTTCGCTCCCGAGGACTCGGCTCGGCTCTTCAACACCCCATTCACGTCCGCGATGAGCGATTCCGGAAAATATCCGCGCGCCACCCCGGCCTGATTGGTCACGATCACGACCAGACGGTTTCCCGCGTTCACCGCACGTATGGCGTCCACGGCAAAGGGAAAGGGCTCGAACCGGGTGATGTGATTGACGTAGCCCACCTCGCGGGACAATGTGCCATCACGGTCGAAGAATACGGCGGGCCGGCTCATGAACGCACCTCACGAAGAAGAGTCTCGATTACGGTCTCGGGCGCGACCGAAGTCATGCAGCGATGATCAATGGGACACACGGAGTGCCGGCAGGGCGAACATTCGGCCACGCCCCGCACGAAAGCGGCCTTGCGGCCTAAAGGACTCGTTTCCTGGGGGTTGGTGGGGCCGAAGATACCTACGGTCGCGAGGCCCAGGGCGGCGCCCAGATGCATGGCCCCCGAATCGTTGGCTACTACGGCTTCCAGGCACGACATCACGCCGGCGAAGGCCCGTAGATCCGTCTTTCCACAGAGGTTGATGGACGGAGCCTTCATGGCCCGAGTTGTTTCCTCGGCGGCACCAGCATCGGCGGCAGAGCCCAAGAGGACCGCACGGGCCGACAATTCATCGCTGAGACGATCGGCGGCCTTCGCGAAACGCCCGGGGGGCCATTGTTTGGCCGAGCCCTTGGCGGCTCCCGGAGCCACGCCGAAAAAGCGACCCTCACCGATCAGGGCCCGGCCCGCGTCCTTCCAGGCCGAGGGAACGGTGAGGGACGTGTCGAGGGCCTCGCTCGTGGGAATACCCAGGGCGGAAAGCATCGTTCGATAGTAATGCACTTGCGAACGCCCCCGAACCGCATTTGGAACCGGCGCGCCACGAGTCAGAAGGAACCCCCTCCCTTCGGTGGAGTAGCCCCATCGCTGCGGAACTCCCGCGAGAGTAGCGGCAAGAGCAGTGCCGATGGAGTTCGTCAGAAGGATGGCGAGATCGAAGCCCCGGCGCAGCGCGCCGATTTCCCTGGACAGGCCCTCGACCACAAGAACTGCATCGACTTCGGTCGCGGCGTCATAGAGGGGAGCCACCGAAGGCCGCGCGATCATGCTGATCCGCGCGTTCGGATACGCCCGCCGGACGTCCCTCACCGCGGGCAGGGACAAGACAACGTCGCCCAACCAGTTGGGCGCGCGGATGGCGATTCGGGCCGGGGTCAGCGCCGTCATGCAGAGGCGCGGGCGCCCTCGAAGCGTGGGTCGGCCACGGTCTTCTTCGTGTGCCACCTTCGGTGCATCCACAGCCACTGGTCGGGGTTCGCGCGAATCCAGGCTTCGGTGGCGTTCATCATGGCCTGGGTGAGCCTTGCCACCGAGGCGTCGTCCGTTCCGAAGTCGCGCGGATCGATGGGCGGGTCGTAGATCACCCGGTACCTGAAATCGGGGGTCATCACCGCACGACAGGGCAGCACCAAGGCGCCGGTCTTGATCGCCAGCTTCGCCGCGAAGGGGGTGGTGCAGGCGGGCCGGCCGAAGAAGTTGACGAAAATACCTTCCTTTTCCTGGACATTCTGGTCGACCACGAAGGCGACGCCCTGGGCGGCCTTCAGCCGCCGCATCGAGCGAATCATCGCGTGTTCCTTCGCGATCACTTCGTTGCCCGCGCTTTCGCGAAGTCTGGTCATGGCCTGATCGAGAGACGGATTCTCGAGGGGCCGGGCGATGACGCCGATCGAACCGAAGTTCTTCGCGTGGACAATCCCGTGGGTCTCCCAGTTTCCGAAATGACCGGTGATGAGGACCACGCCGTTGGGAGAGCGGTGGGCCCGCTCGGCGTGCTCGCGGCCCTCGATACTCACCAGAGGATCCACGATCTTCGGCCCCCTAGCCAGGATCCCAACAAGGTCAAACATGACTCCGCCAAAGTGAACCCACACCCCGCGGGCGGTTTCATCAACTCGGGCGTCGCTCCATTCCGGAAAGCTCCGGCGCAGATTGTCCCGAGCGATGGTGAGATGTTTTCGGTCCAGGGTGGCCACTATCGCGCCCAGACCCCGGCCTACACGCAGGAACAGGGGCCTTGGAACGGCCATGGCCAGGATCTTGAAACCACCGAGGGCCAGCGCTTCCAGGGTGAAGCGAACCGACCGGGCCATCAGGACTTCGCCTTTATCCGGGCCAGGATCATCCGATCGATTCTCTTCAGGACGGCGGGAAGATTCTCAATGTCGAGACGCGCCGAAAGCACCAGAAGGGGAACAGACCCCGACCAGG
>JAENWE010000033.1 GCA_016650185.1 Vicinamibacteria bacterium
AAGGCGGCTTCCAGAGCAACCCTTTGATGCGCCTCACCCTGGGTCTCACACTCGTCCTGCTCGTTGGCTTCTGGGCCACCAACATCGCCATGTACTTCTCCCGGATGAGCCTCGACCCGGGTTCGGTCGTGACCTACTACAACGGCTCCGAAGAAGATTTTCGGCCCGCGCGCTCGGCCGGGTCGATGATCGAGACCATGCACATGCACCTGCCCATGATGGCGGTGGTGTTGCTGCTTCTCACGCACCTGCTTATCTTCCTCCCGCTGTCGCGCGGGGCCAAGGTTGGCCTCATCCTGGCCGCCTTCGCCTCGGCGGTTCTCGAGGAAGGAGGGGGTTGGCTGGTCCGCTTCGCGAGTCCGGCGTTCGCCCCGCTGAAGGTGATCGGCTTCCTGGGCCTCCAGTCCGCGATCGCCTTCCTGCTTACGGCACTCGGGATTTTCCTGTGGGAAGCTTCACGGCGGGAGGGCGCGGACCCTGGCTAACGGAGATCCCAGGCCCCCGCCCGGGCGACGCTTAACGCCAGGTGTGAGCGACAGCTGTCCGGGCACTGGGGTCGCCTCAACATTCCGTTCGCGAAACGACGCGGTTCTCGCTCCATCTTCGAATCAGCGGAATCGCGAAGGCCATTCCACCACCTTGACGAGGGAGAATCTGGACGATGCAACTCCTAGGAATCGCCGCAATGTCGCTGGACGGCTGTCTCACCTGCCACGATCGGCCCGGAACCGGTTTCGCTTCGGCGGAAGACCATGCCTTCTTTCAAGACGCACTGCAGACTTTCGACTGCAGCATCGCCGGGAGGCGCACCTATGAGGCGGCCCGCGAAGCCATCCTCCGAGCGGGGCCGGGGCCGCGATTGCAAATCGTTCTGACCAGTACCCCGGGGCGCTTCACCGAGGCACGAACCGATCATCTGGAGTTCCGCAACGCGGGCGTCGCCGAGGTCGCCCGGGAACTCACTCGTCGCGGTCGCACACGATGCGCGCTCCTTGGGGGCACCGGACTGTACACCGAAGCCTGCGCCCTCGGTCTGCTCGACGAGCTGTGGGTCACCATTGAACCCGTGGCCTTCGGCGAAGGCGTCCGCATGTTCAGGGGCCCGGTGGAGTTCCGTTTCGAGCTCGCGGAATCTGTAGCCCTGTCCGGAAATACGCTGGTCCTCAAGTACCGCAGGCTAGGTGGCTAAGGTCCCCCGAACAGGCTCGTCCTGCCGGAAGTTCGCAGGACAGAGGGTGCCGGTGTGAGAAACGGGCCGCCGGGGCCAGCGGGCGTCTGACCGCTAAGCCATGGCCGACCTCGCAGCCCGCTTCTGAGAGGCCCTTCTCGCCGATGAGAGTCTCAGAGACGTTCCAGCTCAATCGGCAGGAAGCCGTCTGATCCGACTCGGTATCGTGCTCAGCCTCCCCTCCGAAGGGAGGGCCGCCGGCCGTGTCGCCTCGAGCGTTGACATCACCTGCGCCGCTATCGCGTCCAACAAACTCGCTGTCGCGTTCAGGCAGGGCACAAAACGGACATCCATCTGCGGATGTCGCGCTGCGATTACCCGACCCTCCAGCTGGGTTTCGGCGTTATCGGCCAGGAAGCCATAGGGGAAATAGGCGACCTTCGAATACCCGGCATCGCTGACGCCCTGAAGGGTCTGCTCCACCGGTGGCTCAGTCCACCGGCCGCCCCGCGTGTGATTGAGCCAGCCATGAGCGACCATCCCAAACGATGGCGCAAGGCGTGTCTTGATCGCCTCGCAAAGCCGCTCGGTGTTCTCCCGTCCGGTGTCGATGGGTTTGGCGGGCTCGAGAAGCGTGCCATGGGCCGCCAGCACCAGAGCCGTCGATCGACCCTGGTCCCCGTCGAAGCCGAGGCAGTCAAGCACGTGCCCGGCCGAGAGCTCCGCAAGGGACTCGGCTTCAATCGCGGAAAGAACCTGAACCGGCCGGCCACGCCTTCCGCTCTCATTGATCCCATCCGCGACCTGCCGCGACAGGGCGTGCGTGAAAGCCGAATCGGCGGCGTACATTGGCGCGATCCATATCGGTTCGTCCGAGGGAAGGGCACGCAGCACGTCGCCCAAGAAAGGACGGCGAAACTCGTAGGCGACGTGCGACACCCAGCCTCCGTCGGGAAACGCCGCGTCGAGCGTCGCCTTGATTCGTCTCGCCTGCTCCCGCGTGATCCCTTCGAGCGGAGACCCGTAACCCCACCTCCTCCACAGCTTGCGCCGGCCGTGGGCTCGCGACAGTGCGATCAGGGGAATCAGCGGAGCGGGAATGGCGGCGATGATCCGAGTCAAATTCCGGAGGATCCGGTGCGAATAGGCGAACTGCTCCGTGAACGACGGGGCCTGTGGCTCGCCGTAGCTCACCAGGACGAGATGCCTTCGGGTCATGATCGGCCGGACAGACGATCGGCCAGTTGGCGGGCGCTTCGCCGCGCGCTCGCCACAGCACTCGTGAACGAGACGCCGTCGTAGGCCGTCCCGCAAACGCCGAGCCCGGGATGAGCGGCCAGAGCCGTGGAGATCGCCTCCACACGCTCTGAATGACCGACCGTGTACTGCGCGATTGCCTTGGGCCAGCGAAAGATCCATTGCCGCTCGGGTTCCGCGCTCAGCCCCATGACCGCCTTCAACTCGCTCCTCGCGAGGGCGGCGATTGCCTCTTCGTCGAGGGCGGGAACGTCCGGCCGGGAGACTCCGCCGAGCACGACCCTGAGCAGGGCGCGGCCCGAAGGGGCGCGGCCGGGGAAGATCGATGACTCCCACAGAACACCCAGCGTCGCGAACTGCTCCGATCGCGGCACGAGGTAGCCGTAGCCGTCGAGCGACCGCGGCACGTCCTCGGCGCGAAAGCCCATGGCGATGACGGCCAGGCCCGCGTACGGAATGGAGGCAAGGGCGGCGGCCAGAGCGCCGTCGGTCGAACCAAGGACGCGCCCGGTGATATGCGACGGGGTGGCAAAGACGACCCTTTCCGCGGACAGCGACGTTCCATTCGACAGGGAAACGCGCCATTCCCTCCCTTCGCGTTCGATTCCGCCCACCGCTACGCCGGCGATGACTCTGGGGCCCAGGCGCTCGGCCAGCGCGGAGGTCAGGACCCCGAGACCTCGATCGAAGGTGAGCAGGCGTGTGCGGCCGCCCGACTTCTTGCGCCGCGCGAACGCCGCCTTCACCAGACTTCCATGCGCCTCCTCCCATTCGTGGAGGACCGGGAACTGAGAACGCAAAGAGAGCGCGCGGCTGTCGCCGCCCGAAATCCCCGACACCACGGTGTCGACGAATGTGTCCGCCGCCTCGCGCCCGATCCGGCGCTCCGCGAAAGCGAATACCGTCTCATCCACATCCTTGGGCGGGCCGGGCGCCCACGGCTCGCCAAGCAGCCTGAGCTTCCCGCGCCAACTCAGGGACTTTGAGGTGAGGAAACTCCCCGGCGAGCTCGGAACCTGAAGAAGCTGGCGCTTCCGCACGATGAAGCGGCGGCGCGCGGCCGCGCTCGACTCGATGAGGCGCGAAGTGAGGCCGAGCTGGTCCACGAGACTGAGCGCCTCTGGCTCGCTGTCCAGAAAGCCATTCGGCCCCGACTCGACGAGCCATCCGCCGTCAGCCAACGTGCGCGCGTGCCCTCCTGCCTCGGGAGCGGACTCGATCAGCCGGACGTCCGCTTCAACCCCGCGGCTGGCCAGTTCGTCGATGAGGGTGGAGGCGAAGGTGAGGCCGGTAATGCCGCCACCGACCACCACCGCCCTGGTGGCTGTCATACCGTGCGGCTGAAGATAGGGGCCGTGCCCGCCAGCCGCCCGCGAAGGTACCGGTCGAACACCATGCATACGTTGCGGACGAAGAGCCGGCCCAGCGGCGTGACCGCGACCTCCGAGTCATCGACGGTCACCAGACCGTCGGTGGTTGCGGAGTCCGCAGTGGTGAGCTCGTGGAGCTCCGGCGCGAAGTAGTCGCCGAAGACAATCCCAAAGCGCTCCTCGATCTCCTTGCGGCTCACCGAGAAGTTGCACATGAGGCCGGCGATCACCTCGCGACGGATCAGGTCGTCCGGCTGCATCTCGTACCCACGCTCGACCGGGAAGCGGCCGTGGTCAAGGGCCGCGTAGTACTCGTTGAGCTTCTTCGTGTTCTGCACGAAGGCGCCCTGGACTTCACCGATCCCGGACACCCCCAGGGCCACCATGTCCCGTGTCTTCTGGACCGTGTAGCCCATGAAATTGCGATGCAGGTCGCGGCGCTCGACCGCCATGGCGAGCTCGTCCTCGGGAAGGGCGAAATGGTCCATGCCGATCTGTCGGTAGCCAGCACCCGTGAACGCGTCGATGGCGAGGGCGAGGAGCTCCAGTTTGAGTTCGGGCGACGGCAGGCTTTCGTCCGGGAGCGATTTCATGTGAGCGCGCATCCAGGGGACGAAGGCGAAGGAATAGACGGCCACCCGGTCCGGGCGGAGAGTCAGGCTGCGCTCAAGGGTGCGCCGAAAGCCATCGACGGTCTGGAGGGGCAGCCCGTAGATCAGATCGATGTTGATCGAGGCGAACCCGGCGGCGCGGGCTTCGACCATCAGGTCGCGGGTCAGCTCGTAGCTCTGCTCCCGGTTGACCGCGCGCTGCACTTCGGGAGCGAAATCTTGAACGCCCATGGACAGGCGATTGAAGCCCAGCGCCCGCAGTCGATGAAGGTGGGCGACATGCGTGACCCGCGGATCGATCTCCACCCCGATTTCCGCGTCGTCGGTGAAGGTAAAGCGGCGATGCAGCGAATCGAAGATCCGCCCGAGTTGATCGGCCTCGTAGTAGGTGGGCGTTCCCCCGCCCCAGTGCATCTGGGCGATCTTCCGGCGGTCGGGCAAAGCGCCCGCGAGAAGATCGATCTCCTTCTCCAGGTAATCGAGATACTTTGCCGCGACGTCTCGGTGGCGCGTGATGATGACGTTGCATCCGCAGAAGCCACAGCGGTGCTCGCAGAAGGGAAGGTGGATGTAGGCGGAGAGCGGTGCAAGCGAATCGGCGTTCGCGAGCGCCAGCCTCTCGCGATACTGCCCTTCACCCACGCCTTCGTGGAACTCCACCGCCGTCGGATAGGACGTGTATCGCGGACCCGGCCGGTCATACCGCTCGAGAAGAGCGAGGGTGGAGCTCCGATCGGTCAGGTCATGCATGGGCGGCGCTCATCACCGGATAGGCCTGGACGGTCTCGATCATCGTCTTCACCGACTCGATCGGCGTCTCGGGAAGGATCCCATGGCCGAGATTCATGATGTGACCCGGACGTCCCGCGACGGAGTCGAGGATTCCGCTCACCCGCCCCCGGATCACCGCGGCGTCCGCGAACAAAACGTGCGGATCGAGGTTCCCCTGCAGGGCCAGAGTGGGTCGCACCCGCGCCGCCACCTGATCGAGAGGCGTCCGCCAGCACACGCCGAGCACGTCCGACCCGGCCCGGCTCGCGGCCTCGATCAGATGGGGCCCTCCGTTGACGAAGTAGATGACCGGCACGTTGAGATCGCGAACGGAGGCGACGATGCTCTTGACGAAGGGCAGGGCGAAGCGTTCGTAGTCGGCGAGACCCAGGATCCCCGCCCACGAGTCGAAGATCTGCACGGCCTGGGCGCCGGCCTGAATCTGAAGGCGAAGGTAGTCGCTCATCGCGACGGAGAGCTTTTCGAGCAGGGCCTCGAGAGTCGCCGGTTCTCTGAACATCAGTTGCTTGACCGCCCCGAACCCTTCCTTGCCCTCTCCCTGGACCAGATACGCGGCGAGGGTGAAGGGCGCGCCGCAGAACCCGATCAGGGGCGCACGATCGCCCAGGTCCCGACGCACCATGCGGATGGCCTCGGCCACGAAAGGCACCGCCTCTGCCGCGGGCCGGGCCACGAGGGAGTCGACCTGGGCCCGCGTCCGCACCGGCTCTGCGATCTTCGGCCCGGGCGAGAAGGTCATGGGAATCCCGAAGGCGTCCAGGGGAAGGAGGATGTCCGAGAAGAGAATCGCGGCGTCGAGCGGGAAGCGCTGGAGAGGCTGCAGGGTCGCTTCGGCGGCGAGGTCCGGAGTGCGGCAAAGATCGAGGAAATCCACACGCTTACGCAGGTCGCGATATTCGGGCAGGTAACGCCCGGCCTGACGCATGATCCACACCGGGGTCCGGTCCACAGTCTCCCGTCGGCACGCGCGCAAGAATCGATCGTTCATAGTTTCATTTCCGCGAAGGTCGCCGCCGCAGCGCCCACCGTTTGGGCGACGGCCGCGTCGTTGTGGGCCAGCGAAACGAACGCTGACTCGAAGGGCGAGGGCGGCAGGAGAACGCCGCGCGCGAGCATGCCGCGGAAGAATTGCGCATAGGCCTCGCGGTCCACCGCGTCGGCGTCGTCCCAGGACCTTACGCTCCGCTTCGAGAAGAAGAGGGTCCACATCGACCCCACGCGCTGCACGCGCGCGGCTACGCCCGCCCTTTCCGCGCAGGTGTTCAGCCCGGATTCGAGAGCGGCTCCTTGACCCTCGAGCTGCGCGTACAGGTCAGGCGTCGCATCGATGACGTCCAGGGCGGCGAGGCCCGCGGCCACGGCCAGCGGGTGCGCCGCATAAGTCCCGGCCTGGTACACGGGACCGGCGGGCGCCATCATTTGCATGAGATCGCGGCGGCCGCCCAGCGCGGCCAGGGGCAGACCTCCTCCCACCACCTTGCCGAGGGTGATCAGGTCGGGAGTGATGCCGTATCGCT
>JAENWE010000034.1 GCA_016650185.1 Vicinamibacteria bacterium
CCCGTGGCCTTCGAAGCGAGGGCGGACGAGCGCGACACTCGGGGGTTCATCTCGATGACGATGAGCCGGCCCGTCTTCGGATCCGTGGCAAACTGGATATTGGAACCGCCGGTCTCCACCCCCACCTCGCGGATGATGTCGCGAGCCGCGTTCCGCATGCGCTGATACTCGGGGTCGGAGAGAGTCTGCGCGGGGGCCACGGTGATCGAGTCTCCGGTGTGCACGCCCATGGGATCGAAGTTTTCGATCGAGCAGATGACCACAAAGTTGTCCGCCTTGTCGCGCATGACCTCGAGCTCGTATTCCTTCCAGCCGAGGATCGACTCTTCGATCAGGACCTCGTGAACGGGCGACATCATAAGTCCGCGGGTCACGATCTCCTCGAACTCGGCTTCGCTGCGCGCGATGCCGCCGCCCGAGCCGCCCATGGTAAAGGAAGGCCGGATGATCGCGGGGATCCCGGTTTCCCGGACCGCGGCGCGCGCCTCCTCCATCGACTTCACCACCGCGCTCCGCGGCACCTCGAGGCCGATGCGATGCATGGCCTCCTTGAAGAGCTGCCGGTCCTCACCCACTTCCACCGCCCGGCGCGACGCGCCGATGAGGCGGACCCCGAACCGTTCGAGGGTTCCTCGCTTGGCCAGGGCAATGGCGAGGTTGAGCGCGGTCTGCCCACCCACGGTGGGAAGAATCGCGTCCGGCCGTTCCTTCTCGATGATCTTCTCGACGAACTCCGGAGTCAGCGGCTCCACGTAGGTGGCGTCCGCATACTCGGGATCGGTCATGATGGTGGCCGGGTTCGAATTCACCAGAATGACCCGGACGCCCTCGCGCCGCAGAGCCTTGATGGCCTGGGTGCCCGAATAGTCGAACTCGCAGGCCTGGCCGATCACGATGGGACCGGAGCCGATGACCAGGACGGACTTGATGGTCGGATCCTTCACCGCCCGGTCGTCCCTTTCTTCTTCTGCATCATGTCAACGAAACCCGCGAAGAGGTGCCGCGAGTCGTGAGGTCCCGGGCTTGACTCCGGGTGGTACTGCACGGAGATCACCGGAAGTTCGCGATGCTTGAATCCCTCGACGGTATCGTCGTTCAGGTTGACGTGCGTGAGGGCGAAGGCCTTGTTCTCGAACACGCTGCGGTCGAGGGCGAAGCCGTGGTTCTGGGAGGTGATCTCCACCTTGCCGGTCAGGAGATCCTTCACCGGGTGATTGGCGCCGCGATGGCCGAACTTCATCTTGAAGGTCTTGCCCCCGCAGGCGAGGCCAAGAATCTGATGGCCCAGACAGATTCCGAACAGGGGCGTGCCCGAATCCATCAGAGCCTTCGCCGATTCGATCGCGTAGGCGCAGGCGTCGGGATCTCCCGGCCCATTCGAGAGGAACACGCCGTCGGGCTCGAGGGCCAGGGTCTCCACGGCCGTGGTGGTCGCAGGCACCACCCGCACCTCGCAACCAGCGGCGGCCAGGAGCTTCAGGATGTTCCGCTTGATCCCGAAGTCGTAGGCCACCACTTTGAAGCGCGGCACGACCAGGTTCGCCGGCGCCTTGAAATCGTAGGCCGAGGGTGTCGTGACTTCCCGGGCGAGGTCGAGCCCGTTCATGTCCCGCGACGCCCGCGCCCGACGCACGAGGGCGTCGAGCTCCTGGACGGCGGTTGAGATGACGCCCCGCTTGGCCCCATGATTGCGGAGATGACGGGTCAGGGCTCGGGTGTCGATGCCGGCGATGCCCACGACGCCCTGAGCCTCGAGCCAGGCCTCCAAAGGCCCCACGGATCGATAGTTCGAGTCGAGGGCGGCGATCTCGCGGACCACGAAGCCCGTGACCTGCGCCCGCGCCGACTCCATGTCGGCATCGCACACTCCGTAATTGCCGATATGCGGATACGTCATCGTCACGATCTGGCCGGCGTAGGAAGGGTCGGTGAGGATCTCCTGATATCCGACGAGTGCGGTGTTGAACACGACTTCGCCGGTCGTGTCGGCCCTACGGCCAAAGCTCAGACCAAGGAAGGAGGCGCCGTCCTCAAGAACCAGCGCGCACGGAGGCCGAACCCCCGCCAAGGGGTCGATTTGCATTCCGGCCAAGCTCACCGGACGGGGCCTGTTTTGGCGATGGGCCACACACAAAAAGCCGCCTTGCCGTAGATGTACTTCTCGGGCACGGAGCCGAACGAACGGCTGTCCATACTGCTCGATCGATGGTCGCCCATCACGAAATAGTGGCCCCGATCAACTACGGTCTCGGGCATGTCATACCCATCGCGGTAGGTCGGCGACAGATACGGCTCTTCCAGGCCCGTCCCGTTCACGGAGACCGATCCCGACCTGATCTCGACCCGGTCACCGGGCAAGCCGATCACACGCTTGATGTAGGAGACGGAGGGATCGCGCGGATAGTAGAAGACCACTACGTCCCCTCGCTGGACGCCCTGGAAGCGATAGATGAACTTGTTGACCAAGATGCGCTCGTTGTCTTCGATGCGCGGTTGCATCGACGCTCCCTGGACCCGCACCGGTTGCGCCACGAAGGTGACGATGAAAAAACAAAACAAGACCGTGATCGAAACATCGTGGAGGAGATCCCAGGCCGCGGAAAGAAGCGGAAGCGAGGCGCCCGGGGCCGGGGGGACGACGCTCTCCACGGGCGCGTTGGCCTCGAGGTTCATCAATTGTTCCTGGGGCTCCGCGCCGTCGATCTCGCTCACAGCGATCGCTCTACCACGCGGGTTTCCGCCAGACGATCGTGCAGGGTCTCGCCGTCAACCAGAATCATCATGAAGCCGAGACCCAGAGTGACCAAGGAAATGCAAAAGCCGACAAAGCGAACCAGCGCTTCGCGGATTCCAATCCGTTTCGCGCCATCTTTGCGAACGATGAGGAGACCCATCAGTTCCTTCCCCGGGGTGGCGCTGCGGGTGGCCCAAAAGCCCACGAAGTACATGGGAAAGGACAGGAGGGGCAGGATCATCAGGTAGATGGCGAGAGGACTGCTCTTGTCGAAGTTCAGATAGAGCCCCAGGGGGGGCAAAGAGAGGAGGGCCATGAGCGAGGCGGCCGCAAGCAGATCGACCAGAGCGGCCAGTAGTCTCTTCTCGACAGACGCCGCGGGCAGACTGGGATCAATCGCGCTGGTGTCCGCTCGGTCGGCCCGATCGAGCCGCCGCTGATAAGAGAGGCTACGGCTGGACGGGGGGGCGAGCGAGTCGCCGCAGGCATTGCAGAACCGAGCGGGACCCACCACGCGCGCGTTGCAGGAGGCGCAGAAGCTGACGGCCTGCTCGGCCTCCAGCGTGGCGCCGCAGTTTCGGCAGAAGACATCGCCAGCCTGGAAGGCATGGTCGCAGGCCGGGCACCGCATTCTTCGAGACGAGGGGTGTTGAATCACCTTCGCCAGGTTTCCCTCGACCGCGGACTCGGGCGCGCGAAACAGGAGCCGGGACGCGCCCAGCCACAAAACGTCGCCGTCCGCGAGCCTCCGCTCCGACACCCGGGCTCCGTTCAGCAAGGAACCGTTCGAGGACTGGCAATCGTGGAAGAGGTACTCGCGGCCGTCGAAGACGATGAGGGCGTGCCGCCTCGAGACCAGCGCGTCCGCGATCACGACATCGTTCGTGGGATCGCGGCCAATGGAGAGATCAGCTCTCGGAAGGTCGATCTCCTTCCTCGAGGGCATCTGTGGGTTGATGATGAGCTTGGCCAACTTACGATCCTTGTGAACGCCCGAAGGTGTACTTCCGGAGCACTCGGACGGGCACGGTTTTCCCGCCCTTCTGGCCCGGCTGGTAACGCCACTTCCGAACCGCCTCCACCATGAGGGCATCGATGGCTTCAGAGGCCGACGCCACGATCTTAGGATCGTCGACCACTCCGTCAGGAGTCACAATCCAGGAGACGGTGACCGATACCGATCGCTCGACCTTGGGCTCAGGCATGTCGTGGGTGAGCAGAAGAGGCGATTTTTCGACCTCCGCTTCCGAGTACACAGGGAGGTCGTTCCATTTTTCCCCGCTGGTCTGAGCCTGCCGGCCGGCTCCCCCCCAGAAGATCACGCCCACCGCCAGGGCCAGAAGAATCAGCAGTGCCAGACTGGCAAGAATGATCTTGGGAACAAGCGACGGCCGGGGCGGGCCGAGGTGTGGAACCGCCGGGGGCTGGGTGGGCGGCCTCGATGCGGTTGGTCGGGTCGATGGCGGATGGGAACCCTGGGGCGGTGTGGGCCGCGGCATTGTCGCGGTCGGAGGCAGGTCGGGCCGCGGTAGGGCAGTGGTGGGCGGGAGTTTGGCGGCGGAACGATCGCGCAGTTGAACCGCGGCCGCCTTCTCAGACTCCGACATGATGAGAGTCTTGTCGTCTTGCTTGGAAGCGCCCGCCGGAGGCCGATCCGTCCGGGTGGCATCGTGGAGGGTTTCAGCAGTTTCGTACCGGTCGGGAGGCGGGGGCGAGGGTAGGCTCGGCATCTCCCGGGTGGGCGGGGCTAAAGATTCGAGAGCGCTGGCGGGCGGCTCCGAAGGCTTTTCCGCGCCGGGAAGGGTTTTCTGCAGAAGCTGCGCTCCAACCGGACTTGCCGAAGCGGCGTTGGGCTGGGCTGGCGAAGACTTGGACAGGAGGCTCTCCACCGCCTGCCGCGAGAGGCGTGTGGTGGCGGGCAGCTCAAAGGAGTCGTTGGGCGACACCATCGTGGCGTCCGCGGGAGAAACACTCTTCTTGGCCGTCAACGCTTTTTCGAAGCCGATCGTGGACACCAGGGTCGCCTCCGAGTCGTCCGCCGGGTTCGACCCCATCGATGGCGAGACCATGGTGGCCTCGGCCGACCCGTCGCTCGCTCCATCCTGACCGATCTCCAGGACGCCCGTAGCTCCAGTATCGACAACTTGCGAGGGCGGAGGGGGCGGGGTCGCCGGAGGAACGGCCATGCTGGGCAAGGGATCGGGGATGGCAATCCGACTCACCGGAGCAGGCGCATCACCAGGCGTCACGAAACCCAAACAGGACTTGAGCGCGCGCACGAAGGCAGAGCCATCCCCGAAGCGATGGGTCGGTTCCTTCGCCAAGGCTCGTTCGAAGACGAACATGAAGTCGCGGCTCGGGATCCCGAGGGCGCGCAATTCCTTGGGTTCTGCCGGAGGCGAGTACACGAGCGCCTCGAGCATTTCGGACTGGGTCTTCCCGACGAACGGCCTCTGTCCGGTCAGCATCTCGTAGGCGCAGACCGCCAGAGCGAACAAATCGCTGCTGGCGGTGATCTCGTTCCCGCGAATCTGCTCGGGCGACATGTAGGCGGGAGTGCCCAGAATTTCGCCGTGCTGGGTGAGTTGAGACCCCTCGATGCGGGCAATCCCGAAGTCTGCGATCCGAACGCGCTTGTCGCTGGCCAGGATGATATTGGCCGGCCGGATATCGCGGTGAACGATGCCCTTGGAATGAGCGAAGTCCATGGCGGCCGCCGTCTGTTCCAGCACTCTAATGGTCTCGGTGGAATCGAGCCGGCCCGAGCGCGCTATCGCGACGTCGAGGGTCGGACCCTCCACATGTTCAAAGACCAGATACGGAACCCCCTCCATTTCGCCCACGTCGAAAAGGGCCACGATGTTGGGGTGAGACAGGCCGCCCGAGATCCGGGCCTCATGATAGAAACGCTGTAAGAACCGATCGCGCTGCGGTCCAGGCGGCAGATCCACGCGAAACACCTTGATGGCCAGGATGCGTCCGATGAAAGGGTCGGTCGCCCGAAACACAGTCCCCGTCCCGCCCGCTCCGAGCTTCTCGAGCACGTCGTAACGACCGATCTTGGCGGGTAGCCGGATCGCCCCTTCGTTTGGGGCTGACGACTTGGGGACGGAATCAGACATGGTTCCTTCTGGGGCGGTCATGGCGCCGGCTTGAGTATTGGGCAGTCGAGACCGAAACCGGTGCTTGGCTTGAGGTTGGAACTATAAGGCGAAATGCCCAATGAGCGGCTTTCAGCTAAAGACGGCCATCACCGGCGCATGGTCTGAGGGCTGGGTTCCTTTTCGTTCATCTCGGTCCACCCGGACCTGGGTGCAGGTCAAGGCCATCGATGTCGAGGCGAGAATATGGTCGATTCTCAAGCCATCGCCCTTCGGAAAAGCCAGCATCCGATAGTCCCACCAGGTGAACGGCCCCTCACCTTGATGATGAAGTCGGGTGGTGTCGACGAGACCAAGAGAAAGCAGGTCCTTGAACGACGTGGTCATGTCGGGATGGAACAACACGCTGTTCTTCCAGCGATCGGGTCTGGCCACGTCCCGGGCCTCGGGCGCGATATTGAGGTCGCCACAGATCGCAACTTTCGCGCTGAGGTGAAGCCGCGAAAAGGCGTAGGCGCGCAGACGTCGGAGCCAGTCTTGCTTGTATGTCCACTTCTCCGAGCCGACCTCGCCACCGTTGGGCACGTAGATCGAGACCACGCGCACCCCGTTCACGTCCGCGGCGATCACCCTCGCCTGTGGATCGTCATCGCCATCCTGGAAACTTCGGGAGACGTTCTCAATGGCGATCCCGGCTTTCGCGAGGATGCCCACGCCGTTGTAGGTCTTCTGCCCGAAGGTGACGGCTTCATAGCCTGAGGCCCGAACGACGTCGTGGGGAAAGTCGTCGTCTCTAACCTTCAGTTCCTGAAGGCAGAGGACGTCGGGCTGTTCGCGTGCGAGGAAAGCGGTCAACCGCGCCTCTCTCACCCGCACGGAGTTCACATTCCAGGTGGCAAGCTTCACTTCGCCGAGGGCGCGGTCTTGGGAGGCTTGCGCCATTCATCGATCAGGCTGGCCACCAAGCCGGTCCAGCCGGTCTGGTGCGAGGCGCCCAGACCTTCACCCGTGTCCCCGTGGAAATATTCATAGAACAAGATCAAATCCCGCCAGTGGGGGTCGGTCTGGAACTTCTCGCGTTTGCCGTGACAGGGCCTTCGGCCGGAGGCATCGCGGGTGAAGATCGAAATCAGACGGTCCGACATCGCTTTCGCGGCATCCCACAGCGCCGTCTCCTGCCCGTCCTCTCCCCCCACACGGACCTTGAAAGTCGGTCCGTAGGCGGTGCCCAGTTTTCGCAGAGCCTCGATCATGAGGAAGGTGGTCGGGAACCAGATGGGTCCGCGCCAGTTTGAATTCCCTCCCTTGATCTTGGCCTCCGCCTCCGCCGGATCGTAGGCCACCTTGCGGGAGCCGAGATGAAACGGCTCGCGCTCGTGGACTTTCGAGAGACTCCGCAGACCGAAGTCGGACCAGAACTCGGTCGGATCGAATACGCGTCCGAGAAGGCGCCGCGTCTGTTCGGGATCGACGATGGCGAGGACGTGGTTCGTGCTTCCGTCTCGAATCAAGGGATAGCAGACGTTCTGGACCACATGCGCCTTGTTGCGCACGAACCAGATCATGCTCTCCTTGAACTCTTTGAAAGGCTCGATCCACGCGTCCTCAAGCCGCTCGATGGCATACAGCGGCACCAGGCCCACCAGGGACCGGACCCGGAACTTTTCGAAGGTACCATCGGGCGAGCGCAAGACGTCATAGAAGAAACCATCGGCCTCGTCGAAGAGCTGGTAGTTCCGCCCGCCCATGTGCTTCATGGCCGCGCCCACGTAGATGTAGTGCTGGAAGAACTTGGTGGCGAGACCTTCGTAGGCCTTGTTCTCGCGGGCGAGTTCGAGAGCGATCCGCATCAACTGCAGGCACAGCATGCCCATCCAGCCGGTGGCGTCCGACTGATCGAGGACGGTTCCATGGGGCAGTTTTTCGCTGCGATCGATGACGGTGATGTTGTCGAGGCCGAGGAAGCCGCCCTCGAAGACGTTGTTGCCTTCGCGGTCCACTTTGTTGACCCACCACGCAAAATTGATCAGGAGCTTGTGGAAGCACTTCTCCAGAAACACCCGATCGGCTTTTCCGTTGCGGACCCGGTCCATGTTGTAGACCCGCCAGACCGCCCAGGCCTGAACCGGCGGATTCAGGTCCGAGAATTCCCACTCGTAGGCGGGAATCTGTCCGGACGGATGCTGAAACTGCTCAAAGAGGAGAAGCCACAGCTGCTCTTTGGCGAACTCCGCGTCGATCACGGCCAGCGGCACGCAATGGAAGGCCAGATCCCAGGCCGCGAACCATGGGTATTCCCACTTGTCGGGCATCGACATCACCCGCATCGAATTCAGGTGGCGCCAGTGCTGATTTCGAATGTGCTTGCGGGATTCAGGGGGCGGGCAGTCGGCCCGATCGCCATCCATCCACTCGCTCACGTCGAGGAGATAAATCTGTTTCGTCCACAACATGCCGGCAAAAGCCTGTCGCTGGACCAGCTTCTCGTCCTCGGTCGCCACTACCGGATGGATCGTCGCATAGAACGCGTCCGCCTCGGCCCGCTTGTTCTCGATGACTTCGGGGACCGTGGCGATCGGGTCGGGATGGAAATCCGTGGCGAACCGGAGACACAGATCGACGCTCTCGCCCGGAGGGACGACGAAGCGGTAGTGAAGCGCCGCCTTCGTGCCCACATCCTCGGGATTGGTCGCATCCTCGCCGTTCACCACGTGACGGTGAAACGCGTCTTTGGTGTACGGTGACTTGCTAAGGGCGTCTGGGCCATAGACCTTCGGGCCGTTCGTTTCGTTGTCGGTGAAGAGCAAACGACCGCCCGCGGGGCTGAACAGATGCCGAGGCCCGAGCCGGTACTGAAAAGGCAATTGTTTGGGAGGCCGTGACTCCCGGTCATCGGCGGTCAGGCTCACAAAGCCGGGACCTGCCGCGCCGGGGATGATCCGCGGCTGGGGCAGAGACTCCACCGTCCAGCTCCACGTGTTTCGGAACCAGATATGCGGAAGGATGTGCAGAGGCGCCGCTTCCGGCCCGCGATTGTGAGCGCGGACCCGCATCACCATGTCCTCCGCGTTCTCCTTGGCGTACTCGACTTCGATGTCGAAGTAGCGGTCGTCGTCAAAGATGCCCGTGTCGAGGAGCTCGTATTCCGGCCCCGCTCCCTGGCGAGCCTGGTTCTCCCGAATCAGTTGCTCGTAGGGAAACTCCCGCTGCGGGTACTTGTACAGCCACTTCATGTAGGAGTGGGTGGGCAGATTATCGAGGTAGAAGTAGTACTCCTTCACATCCTCGCCGTGATTCGCTTCCGCGGGAACAAGACCGAACAGCCGCTCCTTGAGAATCGGGTCCTTCTCGTTCCAGAAGGCGAAGGCCATGCAGAGGATCTGATAACGATCGCAGATCCCGGCCATGCCATCCTCCCCCCAGCGATAGGCCTTTGCGCGAGCGTGGTCGTGGGGGAAGTGAGCCCAAGCGTTGCCATCGGAAGAGTAGTCCTCACGGACCGTCCCCCACGACCGCTCGGATACGTAGGGACCCCAGTGGCGCCAGGTCGTCAGCGAACCGTGCTGCTCGGCCAGACGGGCGTGCTCCGCGGTTGGGTATGACATGGCGCTCAGTCTATGGCAAACCGGCCGGCGGTTGGGCGGGTCGTATAGCCTCTTCCCCTGATTCATGTTTTCCAAGCGCGCCCCCGGCGATTTCTCCCTGAATCCTCTCTCGCTCCGTGCGCAGGAGAGGCGCCTCCAAGGCTCGCACCTCCTGGATCTCACCGAGTCGAATCCCACGCGCGCTGGGTTCCTCGCCCCCGCGGATCTGCTGGCTTTGCTTGGTCATCCGGCGAGCGCGCACTACGCCCCAGATCCGCGCGGTCTCCTCTCGGCCCGAGAGGCGGTCAGCCGCGACTACGCGGGGCGGGACGTCGAGGTGGATCCCGCCCACATCGTCCTCACCGCAAGCAGCAGCGAATCGTACTCACTCCTCTTCAAACTCCTGGGCAACGCCGGGGACGAGGTGCTCGTTCCCACTCCGTCCTACCCCCTCTTCGAGTACCTGGCCGAGCTCGATGGCTTGCGAGTCCGTCCTTACCCCCTTCACTACGATCACGAATGGCACCTCAGCATCGACGCGCTCCGAGCCTCCATCTCGGAGAGGGCGCGCGCGGTGGTGGTCGTGCATCCGAACAATCCGACCGGCTCGTTTCTCAAGAGCCCGGAGGCGATGGGCCTCACGAATCTCTGCGCCGACCGCGGCATCGCCATCATCGCGGACGAGGTCTTCGCAGATTTTCCTCTGTCGGGAAGCGGAACACCGCGACACCCGAGCTTTGCCCTCGACGGCCCGGCCCTGAGCTTTGCCCTCGGCGGACTGTCGAAGTCATGCGCCCTGCCCCAGATGAAACTCGGCTGGATCGCGGTCTCGGGCCCGGCCGGGATTCGGAACGAGGCCCTGGCCCGCCTGGAATTCATCACGGACACCTACCTTTCAGTGGCAACCCCAGTGCAGTTAGCTCTCCCGGCCATCCTCGAGCGCAAGGGCTCTCTCCAGGCTCCCATCAAGTCGCGACTCGCCAGAAACCTAGAAGCCCTGAAAGCGGCGGTCGCCCCTCACCCCGAGCTCTCGCTTCTCACCGTGGAAGGCGGATGGTCCGCTCTGATTCAATGCCCGGCCACAAGGAGCGACGAAGACCGCGCTCTCCAGGCCCTCGACGCCGGCGTGCTGGTTCATCCTGGCCATTTTTTCGCCGTCGAATCTGGCTGCTACCTCGTGGTGAGCCTGCTTTGCGAACCCGAGGTGACGGACGCCGCTCTCCCCCATGTGATGAACGCGGCGGTGCGATAACGTCGATGACATGAAACGAATCACCCCTGAGGAAGCCGCCGAAAAAATGGAAGAGGGCTACCTCTACCTCGATGTGAGGTCCATTCCCGAGTTCGAGAATGGACATCCGAAGGGTGCTTTCAACATTCCCCTGATGCACGCGGGTAAGGCAGGAATGTCACCGAATTCCAGATTCATGGAAGAGGTGACGAAGGCGTTCCCCAAAGACGCGAAGATCGTGGTCGGATGCCAAAGCGGCGGCCGATCGGTGGGCGCCTGCGGCCTGATGGAGATGGAGGGCTATAAGGACCTCTTCGAGCAGCGCGCGGGCTTCGGGGGAAACGGCCGCGAACCCGGATGGAGGTCGACTGGCCTGCCGCAATCCACCACCGCGGAGCCGGGGCGATCCTACCTCGAGTTGAAGGACTAATCGTCCGTCGCGACGGACGAGGACGCTTGAGGTCTCCGAAACTCCGAAACCGAATCCTTGATCACGGACTGCTAGGCTTTTACCGTGCCCAAAACGAAGCTGAGGCCACTCAAGAAGGGGAGAGAAACGGTGAATCCAAAGCTGAGCCGTCGAACATTCGTGGGAGCCGCGGTCACCGCGGGAGCGGCGGCGACGACGCGGGGCCAGGCCGAAGACCAGCAGCCCGCCACGGCGCGGTCTTCCAGCCGGGAGCCGTTCGACGTGGCCATCGTGGGGGCAGGAGTCTTTGGGGCCTGGACGGCATGGCATCTCCAGTCGCGAGGAAAGCGCGTGGCCCTGATCGACGCGTACGGGCCGGGGAGTTCGAGGGCGAGTTCCGGCGGCGAAACCCGCGTCATTCGCATGGGCTACGGCTCGCAGGAGATCTACACCCGCATGTCCTGGGATTCGCTCGCGCAGTGGAAGAAGCTGCAGCAGGCGACCGGGGAACGATTGTTCACCGAGACCGGGATGCTCTTCATGGCCCGCGAACGGGACGCTCTCACCATGGACTCCCTCGCCACGCTCGAGAAGTTGGGGATTCCGCATGAGAAGCTGGAGCGCGCAGATCTGGTGGCCCGATATCGCCAGATCGACTTCGGTCCGATCACCTGGGCGCTCTCTGAACCGCGATCGGGGGCGTTGTTCGCTCGGCGCGCGGTTCAGGTGGTGGTTCGGGAGTTCCAGAAGGCGGGCGGTGAGCTGATCCTGGGAAGGGGCGAAGGCCCGGCCACGGACGCCGCGGTCAAATCGCTCAAGGTCGGCGACCGGTCGGTCCAGGCCGCGTCCTTCGTCTTCGCCTGCGGGCCTTGGCTCGGCAAGCTCTTCCCCGATGTCCTCGGCGACCGCATCTTTCCCACCCGACAGGAAGTGTTCTACTTCGGAGTGCCCCCCGGTGACGATCGCTTCGGCCCGCCGAAGATGCCCACCTGGATCGACTTCGGCGCCGAGATCTATGGCCTCCCGGATCTCGAAACCAAGGGGTTCAAGGTGGCGATCGACAAGCACGGACCGAGGTTCGACCCGGATTCCGGCGAGCGTCTGGTGACCGCAGAAAGCACGGCGATCGTGAAGAGTTTCGTCGCCGAACGATTCCCCGGCCTCAAGGACGCGCCGATCGTGGGCTCTGAAGTATGCCAGTACGAGAATTCCTCGAACGGCGATTTCCTGGTCGATCAACATCCGCGACATTCAAACGTGTGGCTGGTGGGTGGGGGTTCGGGCCATGGCTTCAAGCACGGCCCTGCCCTGGGGGCTTACGTGGCGGATCGCCTGACCAAGGGCGGACCCACCGATCCCAAGTTCTCGTTGGCCACGAAGGACAAGTTTCAGGCCCGGGTCGTCCACTAAGTCACGAGCGGTCACTCAGCGCCTCGACGGCCAGCGCCCCCGGCTCGGAAGTCACCGCGCGAGCAGGAAGCTTCTGGCGATGAGGGCCTGACCCAGCCAGTACGTGCCGAGGACCAGAAACCTCGATCCTTGGACCGGTTCCACGAATCGCGTGTACCCGAGGAGAGTGTCGGAACATCCAAACAGGATGGCTCCGGCGAGCCCCATCGTTCCCGGATTCCAACCCGTGATCGAGACCGCGGCGGCCGCGCGCCAGATCATCGTGAAGATGACCAGGCCGTAAACGAGAACCGGAATCCGTAGCGGCCCCGCGTGGGAGACCAGAACGGGAAGGGCGACCGCCGCCCAGGTCGCGACGGGCAGCAGCCTAAGGACGCGCCCGCGCGGCTCCACCCGCGTGAAGGCGGCGATATAGAAAAGATGGGCGAGCAGGAAGGCGCCCAGCCCGCCGACAAAGCTGAACTCGATGATCGCGTCCGCCAGGGCGGCGATGAGCAGACCGAAGGCGGTCAGTCTGCGTTCCATCCGTGGGACGGCGTGGAAGACCAGCGCCGCGAGCACGCTCACGGGCATCGCCTTCAGGAGCGGGGCCCATGCTCCCAAGGCCTCCCCGCCGAGCAGATAGGCGAGGGCGGCGAAGGCGGCGAGGGCCCAGGCCATCCTCGATGGGTCGTGCGTCTGGTCGTTCTGTTTCCGAAGGATCGCGGACTACTTCAATGGGCTCGCCGCCGCGGCCGGGGCGGGAAGAACGGTGATGTCTTCCTTGAAATCAAGGATCCTTCCCGAGAGCTCGTCCTTGAGATACAGCTCGAACTCATACTCACCCGGCTCGGCTCCCTCCAGAGGCGGCCCCACCATACGGGACAAGCGTCCCAGGGAGGTCGGCTGAATCATGGTGGGAGCGACCTTCAAAAAGACCATCCCGTCCTTCTTCCGCCGGATCGTGTAGCCGGCCGTCACCTTGGGCATGCCGGTGGCCTTGTCCTTCGTGGGGTTGTACACATCGAACTGGCAGAAGAGCCGGGATCCGGTCACGAAATCGCGGCGGGCCAGCAGAACCAACTTCGGCGGGGCGTTCTCCTGCCCCGGCGCCACCGGCTGAGTGGTGTCGGTAAGGACCGGGGTGGAGATCCGCAAGGCCGCGAGGTCAGGCACTTCGAAGTCGTGAATGACGGTGCCGATCTTGGAGGAATTCTTGTCGCGGACCACGATCTTGGCTTGGTAGGCGCCGGGAAGGAGTTCGAAGTCACGCTGAATGGGAAACCACGACTTGGCGTAGCGTGACTTGGTTTCGGGCCGAAGATTCATTTCGATCTTCTGGTCGTACCGGTTGAACTCTCCCGTCTCACGATGAGCCACGACGAGCAGAAAGTCCAGGGTGTCGGTGAAACGCCCCTCGTTCTCAATCAAAGCAAACGCAGACAGGTCGATATCGGCGTGAAGAATGGCGCTCGCCTTCCCGAGGAGGGTTTCGTCGAAGACGTAGGAGGTCATACGAATGGGGATGTCGGGCATCTCGAAGGGGGAATCGAGCGCTTCCTGGAACTGGGGGTCGGGGCCGCCTTCGGCCTTTTTCTTGGCCGCCTTCGCTATGGCCTCATCCCCATCAATTGCGGCGAAGTATCCCTTACGCGCTCTCACTCTCATGTCTTTGCCCGCGACCTTGACTTCGATCTTTCGGAATTTGCCGTCACGCGCGGTATTCGCAGGGTTGTAGCCAATCAAGTAGTAGACCCGCGTCTCGTCGGCGATCCGCTGGAGCCCCTTCACGAGGTCGTTGGAGTTCTTCACGGAGAAGCCGCCGCTGTCGGCGGAGATCGACTCGGCGCCTTCGGAGCGTTCGAGGTTCTCCGCGAAGGCCGCGCCGATGTCTTCGGTGGGCATCGCGGGGCCAAACTGCGCGGTCATCTGAGAAGGCATACCCCCGAGGCCGGTGGTGTCCACAAAGTAGATGGCGCAGTTTCCCCGCCTTGAGGCCTGGACCACGTCCTTGAATTCGTCCAGGTTCGGGTCGAAGATGAAGCCCTGGCCCACGAGGATGAGGGACTTCCGCCCCTTGCTTCCGGCCAGGGAAGAGAGGGCTCGCTCCACCGCGTTGAGAGTGATCTTGTTCTTGGCCGTCGCCTGGTAATACACTTCGGACGCGCGACCCTGGACCAGGGGGTCTCCGTCGAAGCCAAAGCCGGTTTCCTGCTGAGAACGCGACGCGGGATTATTGATGCCGTAGGTTTCGAAGCGCCGAGTGACTCTCTCCTCGACCTGTTTGTCGCGGTAGATGTGAATGCGCATGGACTCCCATTCGGTCACCCGGTCCTGACCGATGTCAGGAATGTCCCGGCCGTCGAGGCGCTTCAAGAGCGCGGTCAGCTCCCGGTAGCCCTCGGGCATCCGCGTGCTCCACCAGGCGCCGCCTCCGCTGGCGAGGAGGGTCACGCGATCGCCGTCGCGCGTGCCGTTCTTGAGAAACTGGTCAATGGCCGCTTTGGCCCGATTGGCCTGGAAGGGATGGAGGTGGACATCGTCGAAGACGATGATGAACGTCCGTCCGGTCCGGGTTTCGGCCCCTTGGTTGGTCGAAATCGTCCGCGTCTTCCGGGGGCCTTCGTGAGGGCTGGCGGGCAGGACCACCGCCTCGAAGCTCGCGATATTCTGGAGCTTGCCATCCTCGAACACCTGGAACTGGTCCCGGGTCAGGCTCTCAATCGGGACGTTCTTCTTGTCGGTGACCACCGCATCCACGGTGACCAGTTCGACCGCCGCAGGAAAGACGATCGCGGGCGTTCCCGCGGCCGGGGTCGCGGTCGGCTGGGGCGGCGGCGGCGCGTCCTGGGCGGAAACGAGCAGAGCGGCTCCCACCATCCACGCGGCTCCGAATGCGCATCTAATATCAAACAACTTCATAAAGGTCATCGCACTCCAGTCACATCCACTAAGACGTCGCCGTCTCTGACAGAGACGGAAAAAGATCGAACCTGAACGCCGGGCGCGTTTATGCAAACCCCGGTCGTCACATCAAACTGCCAGTCGTGCCACGGACAGAAAACGACGTTGCCTGAGACGAATCCTTCGGCCAAAGGGCCGGCCCGATGAGCGCATTTGTTCTCGACGGCATGAAAGGTGCCATCAATATTGAAAAGCGCGACATTCGTACCTTCCAGCATGACACTGGTGGCCTGTCCAGGCGCAAGTTCGTCCGCGCGAATGGCTTTCATCCCGGTAGTTTACGGGGCGAAGGCCGGTAGGGCCGAAGGGGGCGCCTCAGGCCGTGGCCTTGAGGATCACCCTCGCGGCCAGCCCGTGACAGTGGCTGGCCGAGCCGATCCACACCGGCCCGTCGGACTCGATGTCCCCGCGCCCCAGCGCGGCCACGAGCCGGTCGCGCACGTCGAAGATGGCCGAGAGCGGGATCGTGGCCACTCCGTAGGCCAGGTGCATGCATGGGAACACGAACGACGCCGGGGCTTTAGCCAATTGGGTGGCGAGGCTCCATGCCTTCGGTCCGCGGGTGTGCGGACACAGGGCCGGCTCGATGCAGGCCGGGGGGCAGAGCCATTCGGCGTAGGACAGGGCGACGTCACCGGCTTTGGTCTCGCGCAGAACCGGGGGGCGGACCGGGGGCTCGGTCAACTCCGTGACCCGGGCGAGCGAGGCGCCGCGCGCGGACAGGTCGCTCGCGAGCCAGTCGAGGAGGACGTGCGGCGCCCAGTGATACGGCACCACATGATCCGAAGGGTCGCAGCGGGATAGGTTCTGTCCCAACCAATCGTTCCAGGAAGCCGCCTCGAGACGCACCCGGTCGCCGACCAGGCTTGCGGCCGGGCATGACGCGTCCCGGTCGATCACTACGATCCGGCCGAAGGTGATTTTCCCAGCCTCTTCGGCCTTGAAGAGCCTCCTGACGTATCCGGCGTGAATCTCCGGGCCGCCGATAACCACAAAGGTCCTGATGTGCGGGACGGACGTGGCAGCGCCTACTTCTTCGACTCGAGGGCCTTTTGAACGCGCGCCCTGAACAACTCGATCAGCATGCGTCCGCGCTCGGTCTCCTTCGCCACCCATTCGGTATTGCGGAGGATGGTGGGATTGAAGTCCTTCCGAAGTTGTTCGAGGTAGGGCTCGACCTTGGCATACATGAAAATGCCCTCACCGTTCGTCTCCATGAAGTACTCAGGGTTGACTATGCCGTGCCTCACCAGGCCGTAGACCATCTCCCAATAGGTGCCGAGCTGACGGTAGGCCGCATTCAATTCGTGCCCCGGGCTCGCCACCGCCTTCACGTCCTCATAATTCGTCGGCCAGAACTTGCCGTTAAAGGCGTCGCGCGATGCCCGGATGACGGACTCGCGGCGCATCTCGTAGACCCGAAGCACAAGATCAGCGTCCTGATAATCGGGGGTTCCCTTGCTCATGAATGATTCGCTCCTTTGATGTTTTTTCCTGACCACGCCGGGGACGGGCGAGTGTAGTCGAGAGGCCTTTGAAGACCGCCTCGGACCCTATCGCTTCAGTTCCCGCTCGAAGAGTTTGAATATCCGGCTGTATTCGTCAGCCCAGCTCGTCTCTTCATCGAAGCCGTGGTTCTCGACCGGATACATCGCGAGTTCCCAGTTGTCTTTGCGGAGCTCGATGAGCTTCTGGGCCAGACGCACGGAATCGGAGAAGTGCACGTTGGTGTCGACGACGCCATGGCAGATGAGCAACGCGCCTTTGAGGCCTTCGGCGAAATAGATGGGCGAACTCTTCTTGTAGGCCTCCTGGTCGCCTTGGGGGAGGTTCAGAATGTTCGAGGTGTAGCCGTGATTGTAGTGAGCCCAGTCGGTCACTGGACGCAGGGCCGCGCCCGCTGCGAACGTGCCCGGAGTGGTGAACATGCCCATCAAGGTGATGAAACCACCGTAACTGCCGCCGTAGACGCCAATCCGTTTCGGATCCACCTCGTGGTCCTTGACCAGGTACTTGGCGCCATCCACGATGTCATTCAGATCGGCCCCGCCCATGTGACGGTAGATCGCGGTGCGCCAGTCCCGACCATACCCCGCGCTGCCCCGGTAGTCGATATCGATGACCACGTACCCCTTCGAGGCCAGGACGTGATGGAACATGTATTCGCGAAAATAACCCGACCAGTATCGATGCGCGTTCTGCAGGTACCCAGCGCCGTGCACGAAGATCACCGCCGGATGTTTGGAATTGACCTTGGCGCCCACGTCTTCGGGTCGATACAGACGCGCCGGCACCTGGACGCCATCACGCGCCTTGACCATGACGATCCTGGGGTCCAGCCACTTGGCGGCCAGCCACTCGGCCGAGGGTGAGGTGGTGACCCGTCTGGCCAGATCGTTCGACGCGGGCCCCACATACACCTCCGGCGGCTTGTTCGAGGCCGAGTACACGGTGGCGAGGAGCGATCCATCCGGCGACACCGCCACGTCATGAGCTCCCACCGCGGTGGTGACGCGAGTGCGAGCCCCGCCACCGACCGGCATCGAATACAGGTGCCGTTCGCCGGCGCCCGCCTCGGTGCTCGTGAGGTAGAACGTTTTTCGGTCCACCGACGGCTGAACGTCGGCGATCTCCCACTCCCCACCGGTGAGCGCGTCGGAGGTGGGGTTCGCCGCGGAGGCGTCCACGGTGAAGAGGTGCATGAATCCAGGCTTCTCGGACGTGAACCACAGCGTCCTCCCGTCGGGGAGGAATCCACCTGCGCCAAACAGTTCGCGGATCCACGCGTCGTCGTGATCGGCGAAAAGAACAGCGCCGGCCCCGGTTTCAGGATCGAGGCGCACCAGCCAGCGGTCCTTGTTGTCGGCCGAACGAACTGCGGCCACTGCGAGCTTCCCGTCCGGCGACAGCTCGAAAAGCGACCAGCGCGCGTCGCGGTCCTTGGTTTCCGTCTTGCCCTCCGCCGGCTTCGTCTCGGTCTTGAGCAGGGGCAGAGTGGCCCACACGCTCTTGCGGGTCTTGAGATTCAGGATCGCCAGCTTGCGCTTCTCCTGGGAGTCACCCACGCGATTTCGAGTGGGGATGGGCTCGGAATAGGACGACTCGGTGATGTAATTCGGGACATCGGCCGTCTTCGAACCGGTGGCCTTCACCGAGACCGTGATGTAGGCGTGGACGCCATCCTCGGAGAGGACTGCGTCGATGACCGATTCGCCTTCTGGGATCTCCAGCTTCGGCAGCGCTTCCGCCTCACGTTTGGCCTCACGTTCCTTGCGCTCCTCGGTCGCTTTCTCCACGTGGAGGAGGAGCTTCGCCTCTTCATCGCGATCCACGGTCTGAGAATCGGTGAGGGTCGGCTCCTTCTTCTTGGGCCCGGCTTCGAAGAGCTGAACCAGGAGGTCATCCCCATCGCCGCTGATGGGAACCAGGTACAAGGCGCCATCTCGTATGAACGCCACATGAGTTTCGTTCCTCGCGAAGCGTGGCCGGGTTTCGTTGGCGGCGGTGCGGGTGATCACCCGGCGCTTCTTCGCCACGGTGTCCACCAGAACCACGTCGCCGGCCTGCGAGAACAAGGCTCGCCGGCGAGCCTGATCCCACTCGGCAGAGGGCGGCGGCGCGCCCTTGCGCTCTTCGTCGGACAGCTTTCGAGCCTCGCCGGTCGCTGCGTTCGCCACCCAGGTGGAGCTTAGGGCGTCCCCGGGCTTCCGCCACTCGAACCAGAACTCCTTCGAATCGCCGGCCCAGCGAACGGAATCGGGCGCATAGCCCACCAGCTTCGGCCCCCGCATGATCGAGGCGACAGAAAGCTCAAACTTGGCCGGCGGCGCGGCCGCGATCATGGCTGAGCCAACCAGGGTCAGCAAGAACAGTTTCTTCATGGCTTCCTCAACTTGGTGAAACGGGGAGGGGAAGTGTACCGAATCGGAGGCCCCGGTTCGTGAAGCGATTCGCCTCCACTCCTCGGCCCCTTGTTCGCTGGTTAGACTTGAAGCCGACCTCCTGGCCATTCTCGAAGGACACGCGCCCGAACCGAAATACGGCGCGGAGGCCTACGTCCATGGCCTTTTCTCGAGCCTTTCCCCGGCGGAGGCGGGAAAAGCACTCGGGGCCGCGGGCCCGGAGATCTCGAAACTCGGTGGCCCGGGCTCCCTCTGGCGCTACGCTGAGTACGACCTCCTGAAAAACAACCGCTTCGGCGAGGCCGAGGCGGTTCTCGACCTGCACCTGAAACTCGACCCGCGATCGGTGATCGGCCATGTCCTGAAGTCCGAGGCGCTCGCGGCCCTGGGACACAAGGCGGAGGCCCTCGAGGCGGTTCAGCGAGCCCTGGTCCTCGAGCCCACGAACCGCGCGCGCTGCGGGCCGCCCTGACCCTGGGCCAGCCCTTGAGTCTCTTCCCCCCGCCGAGGGTCCGATATCAAACGTGTCCGACGCCCTTTTTTGACTACCGGAAGAAGCGATGGGCCACCCAAAACGGGACACTAGGCGGTGCGCAGGGCAAGCTGACCACAGGCTCCGGCTACGTCGCGGCCCCTGGGCCATCTGATGATTCCCGTGAGGCCGCTCTCCTGGATCTGGCGGTGAAACCGCAGCGTCTCGTCGCGATCCGGAGCCCGAAAACGACTCCCCGGAAAAGGGTTGTGCGGAATCACATTCACGTGGCAGTCAAGACCACGCAGGAGATCGGCGATGCGCCCCGCGTCTTCGGACGTGTCATTGACGCCCGGCAGCTGTACATATTCGACAAAGAAGCGCCTGGGCCTTTCCGCCGTCGCCTCCCGCAGGACCTTCATGATCGACCCCAGCGGCCAAGTCTTGTTGTGAGGCATGATCCGCGTTCGAACTTCGTCGGTGGTGGCGTTCAGCGAGAGGGCGAGGCTGGCCCGGCTCTCCTTCAAGAACCGTTGCAGGGGCGGGACCACACCCGAGGTCGAGACGGTGACGCGGCGCGGGGACAGGCCCGGGAAGACATCGGTCAGAGACCGCACCGCGCGGAGAACCGCGTCAATGTTGTCGAGCGGCTCGCCCATCCCCATGAACACCACGTTTGTGGCCTCCAGGCCGGCCCGTTGCGCGGCCGCGCGAGCCACCAGGTACTGGTGGACGATTTCTCCCGCGCTCAGGTTTCGGCGAAAGCCGATGGTGGCGGTGGCGCAGAAGGCGCAGGCTCGCGTGCATCCCGACTGCGACGACACGCACACGGTGGCTCGCGTGCGGGACGGGATGAGGACGGTTTCGGAGCGCTGGCCGTCGCCGAACTCCATCGCCCATTTCGTCGCGCCGTCGTCCGCGCACCGCGTTGATGTCACCCGAACGCGAGGCAAGGCGAGCGACGGCCGAAGCGGGGCGAGGACGGATTCGGAAACTCCGGCGACCTTCGAAGGCAGGGCCCCAAGCGGCCCGGCCATCAAGATGCGCTTCAAAGCGAGAGCCCGAGAGTCGCTGCCGACCACAAGCCTCAGTTCACCGACGGTCAAGGCCAGCGCATCCATCACGGGCAGGGGCGAAGGCGGGGCCGGGGGGTCAAACGCGGCCAAGAAGATCAGCGCGCCTTGTGCGGGTCCCTCTCGCCCGCCTCTATGGAGGCACGGAGACGGTTCGCGGGCGGTGGGAGCGGGCAAGTGGCGTAGTCGGTAAAGGCGCAGGGGGGCGAATAGGCGCGGTTGAAATCGAGGATGACCCCGCCGTCCTTGTCCGGCAGTTCGCTGTAAACAAAGCGGCCTGCTCCATAGGTGGTCTTCCCCGACGTCTCATCTTTGAAGATGTAGAACAACTCGCTTTGGTCCGGCGTCTCGAAAACCGGAGTGAGTTGCAGCGCCTTTCCATTCAACTTGAAGTGGATCACGCCCGGACTGAGGAAATCA
>JAENWE010000035.1 GCA_016650185.1 Vicinamibacteria bacterium
AGGACTTCCTGCAACGAGTCAAGGGAAATCTCGACTGCCCGAATCTCACAGGCGATGGAGGCGGAAACGCCGCGCCAAGGCCTGAGTCCGCCGAATCCGGCGCTCCAGGTTGCCCTAGGATCAACGTGCCGATGCTCGGTCGAGCTTAGGCCTGCCGAGTTTGGACCCTCGAGGACGCTAATCGCGGCGGGGGAATGGAACACCCGGTTGCAGCAGAACCCACAAGAACGCGACACCTTCGCCCGAGGCTCTACGTCAACGCCCTGTTTGTAGCGTGCGTGGAAGGCTCCTCCGCCTATGGAAAACCGGAACCGGACCCGGTTTCCCACAGGCCGAGCTTTCCACGCTCTTGACTCTTCGACCTACGGTTGCCTTCACGCAGTCGCGGCCACTTCAGGAGCGATCTGACGGAGCCCGACGTCGTAGAGCTGGTTCTTCTTGAGCAACTGGATGGCCAGGAACAGCAGCCGGTCGACGATGTTTCTAATGGCGCGACCAACGGATTGTCCGCGCGCCCGGGCCCGGGCATACAGATCACCGAACTTGGGATCGACGCGGATCGCCTGCAGGGCGGAAAGATGCAGGGCAACCCGCAAACGCGGCTGACAGACCTGGCGCATGACCACGTATCTCGTGCCGCCGCTTTGCTTGGTCACTGGGGCGGCGCCACAGATGCTTCGCAAGGCGTTGTAATCTCGACGTTCGAAAGCATCTCCGCTTTCTCCGAGCGCCGTGGCCACCGTCAAGGATCCGAATCCCGGCAAGGAAAGAAGGATCGTCAGGTCGCGGCGCTCGGTCTGTTCCTCGGACTTCACTCTCTCCGCTAATGCGGTCTTGATCTGCGTCTCGATCGCGACGATCTGGGCCTGGGCCAGCTTCAGCCTTGCGATCAAGACCAGAACCCGCGCCACGTGTGATTCGATGTAGACCGAACGTAGAGACAAAACGTCTCCGCGCAAAACCGTTCGCACCGCTTCGGCGGTGAGACGACGGATGTGGTGCTTCTTCAAGACCGCGCCGATACGGGCGCTCGTAAGCTTCGCCCCTTCGGACGGCGACGGAGCCTTTTCGATCAACACCCATAACCACGACTCGTCTGCCCCCGGGCACAGAGTGAGTAGTGCGGGTCGATACTCCCGCAGCTCGTTCCAGAGCCGGTTGGCGTTCGCTCTCCGCTCGGATTTCAAATCCTCACGAAGTCGCGTCGCCGCTTGCAGTCGAGTGTTCTCTTCGTTGCCGAGCTCGATCTTCCGAAACGCATGAGCGTCTGACTCCAGGCACGAGGCCAGAACGAAGGCGTCGCGCCGATCATCCTTCGCTCCGGCCATGGAAAACCGATCGCGCAGTCGATCCAGCAATTTTGGATTGATCGAGTAAACGCGCAACCCTTTGCCCAGCAGCCCTTCAACCACCGCACCGTGATTCACCTCGATGGCAACGGCAATCTGCTCGCGATCCATCTCCCCTTCGATCACGAACTCAACCAGGGCCCTCAAGCCCTCGCCGCTATGCGGGAAACTCCGCTGCTTCGGTTCCTCCTCACCATCTATCCGGCACACCTGGTGGGATTCACTCCCCCAATCGATTCCGACCCGTCTCAAGAGTTTGCTCATTCGTTCTCCGTCTCCTTGGTTATGTCGTTGGATGGAGAACCCTGTCAGAGCCTGTACTGGCGCTCGTGGTTTAGGCGGCGCAAACTTCCTGCTGGACGTGATTCCCTATCGACATTCGGAGGCGGCGCAGATCCTCGGGGGGCGCTCTACGGGCGCTTGGCAGGCTTTGGCGCTCACATCCGAAAACGACTTGGGAACACTGTACAGGCAGGCTGCGCGCTTCGAGACCGTGCCAATGGCGGGCAAGCGCAGTGAGGAGCGACGCAACCGTATTGGACATACGGCGAGGAGACGAGGAGCGAGCAGCGCGCAGCCTCCCCGGGGGACGCCCGCCAGGGGTGCGGTATCGGACGTCGCGCAGATTCCCTCATGAATAGTCCGGGCTAGTGCCCGGCCTTTGTTGCACCTCTCAGGCGGTTCACGCCGGTCACCAGTGCGAGGACCAGGGCGCCGGCCACCACACCGATCAGGCCGTTAACCAGGGTCGGGGCCAGTGCGGCTACGACGCCGGTCCCGTGGCCGAGTTCGTCCACCCAGTGATGGAGCGGAGGAATCCCATGCACGAGAATTCCGCCGCCCACCAGGAACATCGCCGCGGTGCCTGCGACCGAGAGAAAGCGCATCAGAAATGGGGCGGCCTTCAGGATGGCCGATCCGGCGCCTCTCATCAGTCGCGCCGACGGGTCCGACCCTTCCTTCCGTCCGAGATGGATACCGAGATCGTCGAGTTTCACGATCGCTCCCACAAAACCGTACACCCCAACCGTCATCACGAAGGCGATCAGGGAGAGGACCGAAACCTGAGTCATGAAAGGCTCAGTCGCGACCGTCCCAAGCGTGATGGCGATGATCTCCGCCGAGAGGATGAAGTCCGTGCGCACCGCACCCTTGATCTTGTCTTTCTCGAAAGCCACGAGATCGACGTTGGTGTCGACCAGAGCCTCCGCCAGTTCGGCGTGGCTGGATTCGTCCTCTTGTTTGCTGTGAAGGAACTTGTGCGCCAGCTTCTCGAAACCTTCGAAGCACAAGAACGCGCCCCCGATCATGAGGAGGGGCGTCACCGCCCACGGGGCGAAGGCGCTGATCAGCAACGCTGCCGGCACGAGGATCGCCTTGTTTGAGAAAGAGCCCTTGGCCACCGCCCAGACCACCGGCAACTCGCGGTCGGCAGCTACGCCGGTGACTTGCTGAGCGTTCAGGGCGAGGTCGTCGCCCAGGACGCCTGCCGTCTTCTTCGTCGCGATCTTGGTGAGAACGGCCACGTCGTCCATGGCGGCGACGCTTTTGTGGGCCGCCACCTTAGTCAGAATCGCCACGTCGTCCAGCAGAGTGGCGATGTCGTCGATCAGGGCGAGCAGACTGCTCCCGGCCATGGCTCAGGTCCTCTCAAAATGGGCCGCTTTGGTCAACTCGGCGGAGTGGGATGGGAGGCTACCTCCCGCCCTCCCCAGGGGCAAGTTTTTGAAGTGATCGACATCGATCATGAAGAACAACAAGTCGGCGTCGTGCGCTTCCGACAGGGCTTCGCTCAATGCGAATCCTGCCAGGAATCGTCTGAAACCGCGCTATCGTCGCTCCCTACCAAGGTCGAGAGGAGACTCGAAAGCATGACGCTCAGAAGCGGAAACCCAACTCTCAAGGCTGATACCTTTTCGCTTCCGCGTGCGCGGAGCGAGGAGGCGATGACTGTCTCGGGGACCGTCAACAAGACTGGTCTCTCTATTCTGATTCTTCTCGTGACTGCTTCCTTGGCCTGGAACCATGTCTTCGGCGTGGCGACGATCCAGCCGATCCTCTGGGGTTCCATGATCGCCGGACTGATCGTGGCGCTGGTTACGGTGTTCAAGCCGGCATGGGCGCCTGTGACCACGCCGGCGTATGCGGCCATCGAGGGGCTCTTCCTGGGGACGCTCTCGTCGCTCTTCGAACTGCGCTATCCCGGCATCGTCATCAATGCAGTGTCGTTGACGTTCGCCGTCTTGGCGGTGTTGCTCATGGCCTACAGCTCGGGCTGGATTCGGCCGAGCGAAAACTTCAAGCTCGGGATCGCGGCGGCGACCGGGGGCATTTTCCTGGTTTACGTGGTGTCGATGGGCCTCAGCTTCTTCGGGAAGAGCGTCCCTCTGATTCATGAGAGCGGACTCGTGGGCATTGGCTTCAGTCTCTTCGTGGTCACCATCGCGGCTCTCAACCTCGTGCTGGATTTCGACTTTATCGAGACCGGCGTCGAGAAGGGTGCGCCGAAATACATGGAGTGGTACGGGGCCTTCGGGCTGCTCGTCACGCTCGTGTGGCTGTATCTTGAGATTCTGCGCCTTCTGGCGAAGCTGCAAGACCGTCGACGGTGAGTCGCCGCCCAAGGCGCTGAAGGCGAAACCATGCGGCCGCCGCGAAGATTCGTTCCGAGCAATCGTCGTCCAGAGTTGGCGCAGCGCCGGCTCTTGATCCGCCACTTTTCAAGGAGATCTCAATGACTCGCCGGATTTTCGTATGCCTCGCTCTGACTATTGCGGCTGCGCAGCCCACCCGCTCCCAGGCCCAGATCCCAAAGCTCAAAGTCCATATCTCCGTGGATATGGAAGGGATCGCCGGCGTCGTGACCGGCGATCAGCTCGGTCCCGCGGGCTTTGAATACGCCCGCTTCCGCGAATTCATGACCCGCGAGGCCATGGCCGCGGTCAGCGCCGCGAAGGAGGCCGGCGCCACCGAAATCGTGGTGGCCGACTCTCATGGCAACGGCGAGAATCTTCTGATCGAACAATTTCCCCCAGACGTTCGCATCATCCGCTCATGGCCGCGGAAGTTGAACATGATGGCGGGAGTGGACGGGACATTCGATGCCGCCCTCTTTATTGGCTATCACGCATCCACCAACAACACCTCCGGAGTGCGCGCCCACACCTTTTCGAGCGCCAACCTCACCCGGGTGGCGCTCAATGGCGTGGAGATGACCGAAGGCTCCTGGAACGCCGCCATCGCGGGGCACTTCAACGTCCCGGTGGTGATGATCTCGGGTGACGACGCGGCGATCGCGGAAGTGAGGAGCGTGATCGGCGACATCGAGGGGGCCGAGACGAAGAAGAGTCTCGGTTTTCATTCGGCCCTGACCCTCACGCCCCAGGCGTCAGTCGATGTGATCGGCCGCAAGGTGAAGGCGGCGCTCGGCCGGCGCGCGGAGTTCAAGGCGTATCGTCCGGCCGGACCGCTGACCGTCGAGGTGAGCTTCAAGAACTACCTGCCGGCGGAGGTACTGGCCTACCTGCCGATGTTCGAGCGCACCAGCTCTCACTCCATTCGGTTCCGGCCGAAAGACATGGTGGAGGCCTCACTGGTCATGGCGTTTATCGGCTCGTATGAGCCGGGTTTGACGCCGTAGGGTGGCGAGACCCCTGTGAGCAAGCGTGATCCTGTGGCAGAGTAGGCGACGGAGAAGGAGTCTGCTTTATGGCGCGCACCCTCAGAAAACCGGCCACCTTGAGGAGGGCCGCCAGCACCCGCTCGAAAGGGACTTCCCGCGCCGTTTCAACCCCGGGCGTGGTCGTCCTCGTCGCTACCCGCAAGGGGGCGTGGCTGTATCACGGGGATCCCTCGCGCAGGTCCTGGCGAGTCAACGGTCCCCACCTTCTCGGTCACATTGTTCAGCACATGGTCCTCGACCCGCGGGATGGCCGCACCCTGCTGGCCGCGGCGAAGACCGGCCATCTCGGCCCGACCGTCTTTCGTTCCACCGACTTCGGCCGGACGTGGAAGGAAGCGGCCAGGCCGCCCGCGTTCGCCAAGCCCCCCGATGGCTCGACGGTGCCCGCGCGTTCGGTCGATCACACGTTCTGGCTGACTCCCGCTTACGGTAATGAGAAAAATGTCTGGTACGCGGGCACATCGCCGCAGGGCCTTTTCCGGTCCGAAGACGGGGGACTGACCTGGGCGCCCTTTTCCAGCATCAACGACGACGCTCAGTATCGAGAATGGATGGGCGCGCAACAGGACGGCACTCCGGACGGGCCGAAGATGCACTCGATCATCGTGGATCCCAGGAACCCGAATCATCTGTACTTTGCCATGTCGAGCGGTGGCGTTCACGAATCGACAGATGGAGGGAGAACGTTCGGTCCGATGATCGGTGGAATGGATGTTGTCCAGGGCTTTGACGCGGCCACCGTCACTGTGCATGATCCTCATTGCGTTCGGATCTGTCCGAGCAATCCTGA
>JAENWE010000036.1 GCA_016650185.1 Vicinamibacteria bacterium
AAACTGTGCGCTTACCCTTCCCTGATCCGGAGAAAAAATGGGCCTTTTCGGCAAACCCGACCCCCGCCCCACTCGAGAACCCGCCCGCGTCGTCCCTGTGGAGCCGCCCGTCCCGCCCAGGCCGGCGGGAAAAAGCACGGTCATGGGCGAGAAGACCCGCTATGTCGGCCGAGTCGACAGCGACGAACCTCTGCTGATCCTTGGCAAGGTGGAAGGAGAGATCAAGTCCACCAGCGAGGTGGAGATCGGCGAAACTGGGCATGTGAAGGCCACGGTGTCAGCCCGCTCGATCATCATTTCGGGCCGGGTGATCGGTGATTGCGCGGCCTCGGATCGGCTGGAGATCCGGGCCGGGGGCAATCTGCACGGGAGCATCAAGGCGGCCCGCATCGCCATCGCGGACGGGGCTGGGTTCAAGGGAACGAGCCAGACCACGGCCAGCGTGAAGTCCTGATGCCGCTCCCGGCCTTGGCCTCGCTATACTTACGCTAGTTTTCATGGCCAGATCGACCACGACACCCTACGCGCGCGACGAGCTCGTGCCGGAGGCCCCCGAGGCGGAGGAGGAGGCATCCCCAGACTCTGCCCCTGATCCGATGGCGGTGCTCGAGCAGGAAGTGGCGTCTCTCAAGGATCAGCTTCTGAGGCGCCGCGCCGAATTCGACAACTACCGAAGACGGGTCGAGCGCGACCGGCGCGCGGCCGCCGACGACGCAGTGATTTCCATGCTGTCGGACCTCCTCCCCTCGCTCGATGCTCTCGACAAGGCCCTGTCCGCCAAAGGGACGGCGGAGGAGATTCAGGCGGGCGTCGAAATCACCCTGAAGGATGTATCGGCCACCTTGAGCGGCCGTGGGGTGAGGATCGAAGACCCTACCGGGGAGAAATTCGACCCTCTTCGCCACCAGGCCCTCTCCTATGAGCCGGTCCCCGGGGCGGTGGATGGGACCATTGTGGCCTGCTATCGAAAGGGCTACCTTCTGGGCGAGAGGCTGATCCGACCCTCTTTGGTCCAGGTTGCGCAACAGTCGCCCGAGGAAAGCCCTCCGGTCATCGTTCCGGCGTCGAACTAGGAGAATTCGCATGGGACGAATCATCGGTATCGACCTGGGCACCACGAACTCGTGCGTCGCCGTCATCGAGAACGGCCAGCCCGTGGTCATCCCCAACGCGGAGGGCGCTCGAACCACGCCCTCGGTCATCGCCTTCACCGCGAAGGGCGATCGCCTGGTGGGTCAGATCGCCAAGCGGCAGGCCATCACCAACCCTACCAATACGCTTTACGCGGTCAAGCGTCTGATCGGCCGGAAATTCAACTCTCCCGAAGTGGAACACGCCCGGAAATTCGCGCCGTTTGAGGTGGCCGAGTCGCCTAACGGCGACGCTCACATCCGCGCGGCCGACCGGCTCTACGCCCCCCCTGAGATCTCCGCTCTCGTTCTTCAGAAGCTGAAGCAGGGCGCGGAGGAGTACCTCGGCGAAACCGTGGACGAAGCCATCATCACCGTCCCCGCCTACTTCAACGATCCGCAGCGCCAGGCCACCAAGGACGCGGGAATGATCGCCGGGCTCAAGGTCGGCCGCATCCTGAACGAGCCGACCGCCGCCGCCCTCGCCTATGGCCTGGGCGGCAAGGGCCAGAAGAACCAGTACGTCGCGGTCTATGACCTCGGCGGCGGCACGTTCGACATCTCGATCCTGGAAACGAGCGACGGCGTCATGCAGGTGCGGGCCACCGGCGGTGACACCTTCCTCGGCGGCGAAGACTTCGACCAGCGGATCATCGACTTCCTGGTCGAGGATTTTTCCAAGTCGAACTCCATCGATCTCTCCCAGGACCGAATGGCCCGACAACGGCTCAAGGAAGCGGCGGAGAAGGCGAAGTGCGACCTGTCGACCGCGGAATCGACGGAGATCGTTCTGCCCTTCATCTCGGCCGACGCGTCCGGACCCAAGCACCTCTCCACCACCCTGACCCGCGCCCAGTATGAGTCGATGACCCAGGATCTGCTTTCGCGCACCGAGGAGCCGTGCAAGCGCTGCCTCGTGGATGCCGGCCTCAAAGCCGAGCAGATCGACGACGTCATTCTGGTCGGCGGCCAGACCAGGGCTCCGCAGGTCCTGGAAATCGTGCAGCGCGTCTTCGGCCGCAAGCCGAACCGGTCCATCAATCCCGACGAGTGCGTGGCCATGGGCGCCGCCATTCAGACCGGCATCATGGAAGGCGAGGTCAAGAGCCTGGTGCTCCTGGACGTCACGCCCTACACCCTCGGCATCGAGACGATGAACGGCACGTTCACGCCCATCATCGATCGCAACTCCGCCATTCCCACCCGTCGCGCCCGCATCTTCACCACCGTCGCGGACAATCAAACGAGCGTCGAGCTGCACGTACTGCAGGGCGAAAGCGACATGTCCGCCTACAACCGGTCCCTCGCGCGTTTCGACCTGACGAACATTCCACCCTCGCCCCGCGGCCTACCCCAGATCGAAGTCGGTTTCGAGATCGACTCGGACGGCATCGTCTCCGTTTCCGCCCTCGATCAGGCCACCGGACGGTCGCAGTCCCTGGTCATCCATCCCGCGAGCGGCATCAACGAACGGGAACTCGAGCGGCTGGTCGGCGAGACGAAGCTGCGGCAGGTGAGTGAGAAGGAAACGAAGGAGAAGGAAAAACTCCTCCAGCAGGTGAGCGGCCTCGTGGCCAACTCCCAGCGCACCCTCACTCTTCTCGAACGCAAGCTTTCGGCCGAGGAGAAGACCAAGATCCAGACCGCGATCATGGAAACTCAGCGACTCAAGATCGACGACACCATTTCGACTCTCCAGCGCAGTCTGCGCGAGATGGAAGAGATCGCTCAGATCCTGTCCTCGGCCATGCTTCGGGCCTGAGGCGGCCGCCCTTTTCACGCCTCGCCACGGCGAGGCATCGCCTTTCTTCTTGAACAAGGTTCCTTCATTCATCTAAACCATGGCTCGCGACTACTACGAAATTCTCGAGGTCTCGCGCACCAGCGCGGACCAGGAAATCAAGTCCGCGTACCGCAAGATCGCGATGAAGCATCATCCCGACCGCAATCCCGGCGACAAGGAGGCGGAGGACAGATTCAAGGAGGCGGCCGAAGCCTACAGCGTTCTCTCCGATCAGGACAAACGAAAGCGCTACGACGCCTACGGTCATGCCGGGGTGTCCGGCTCGGCCGGAGCCGGCGGCTTCGACCCGTCGACCTTCGCCGACTTCTCCGACATTTTGGGCGACTTCTTCGGTCTCGGCGATCCCAACCGGCGGCGGGGCGGAGGATCGCGCCGCGGGGCCGACCTCCGCTACACCATAGAGATCGACTTCGAGGAAGGCCTCTTCGGCGCGACCAAGACCATCCGCGTGCCCCGGCACGAGCGCTGCGCCACCTGCAGCGGTTCGGGCGCGGCTGCGGGAAGCAAGCCCACCACCTGCGGCACGTGCAATGGCACGGGCCAGATCGCTTTTCAGCAGGGGTTTTTCACGGTGGCCCGCACCTGCGGGCGCTGCCGCGGGTCCGGCAAGATCATCGCGTCTCCGTGTCGCGACTGCCGCGGCGAAGGACTGGTCCCGAAGGAACGAGAGATCCAGATCAAGATCCCGGCCGGCGTCGATACCGGGTCACAGCTGCGCGTCTCGGGCGAAGGTGAGCCGGGAATGAGTTCCGCGCCTCCCGGCGACCTCTACGTGGTCCTGCGCGTCCGCGACCACAAGGATAATTTCTTCAAACGCGACGGCACCGCGCTCGTCTGCGAGATTCCCATCAGCTTCGTTCAGGCGATTCTGGGGGATCAGGTCGAGATCCCCATGCCGGACGGCTCTCGGGCCAAGGTCACGGTCCCCGAAGGCGCGCAGCCAGGCTCGGTGCTTCGGCTCCGCGGCCAGGGCGCCCCAGAACTCGGCGGGCGGGGTCGCGGCGACCTCTACGTGCAGATCAAAGTCGTGATTCCGAAGAGAGTGGGCGGTGAGGAACGGAAGCTTCTCGAAAAGCTGGGCAAGACGATGAACGTCGATCTCACCTCCAAGGGAAAGACGTTCTTCGAAAAGGTCAAGGACCTGCTCGACTGATCGAAGGTCCCCCAGTGCCCTGCCTGCCAAGAAACACCCCGCAAAAAGGCCCGCTTCCGGTCCCTGCGAGGACCGCGACGGAATGCATGGGACGAAGCAGTCTCGGCGTGACGCCGAGATCGCTTCAGTCCGAGACGAACTTCGGGTCCTTTGCGATGACGGTGGTTTCTCCCAAAAGTCACGGACGGAGTCCGTCCACGGCTGCTGAGGACGACGGTCGAAAACCCCACATATTGGGCAATTTTCGGAATGGCGGCGTCCTCCCAAATAGTTACGGACGGAGTCCGTCCACGGCTCGCAATGACGGCGTCGGTTTCTACGAATCGGTCACGGCTTTCACGCGACACGATCTCGACCCCCCTCACCCCCTGAG
>JAENWE010000037.1 GCA_016650185.1 Vicinamibacteria bacterium
CTTTCTTCCTCCGCGCGCTCCGCCCGCACCAATGGACGAAGAATCTGCTCGTCTTCGCCGCGCTCCTCTTCTCAAAGCATCTCTTCGAGCCCGTCCCGTTCTTCCGGGCCGCCCTGGCCTTTGTTGCGTTTTGCGGTCTTGCCGGAGCGGTCTACCTCTGGAATGACATCGCCGACGTGGAAAGGGACCGGCTTCACCCGAAGAAAAGAGGCCGGCCAATCGCCTCCGGCGATCTTTCGATACGGAGCGCCACGATGGGCGCCCTCGCTTTGGTGGCCGCGACCCTTGCTCTGTCCTTCTGGCTGGACCTTCGGCTAGGTCTTTGCGCCGCGTCCTACCTGGCGCTCAACCTGGCCTACTCCTTCGCCTTGAAGCATGTGGTGATTCTGGACGTGTTGTCCATATCCATCGGTTTTGTCCTTCGCGCACTGGCCGGGGGCTATGCGATCAATGTTCCGGTGACGGACTGGCTTCTCGTGCTGACCCTCCTTCTCGCCCTCTTCCTCGCCCTGGCCAAGCGCCGGCATGAGATCACCTCCCTGATGGAGAACGCCGTTCCCCACCGGGCGATCCTGGCCGAGTACTCCCCGTATCTCATCGACCAGATGACGTCGGTGGTCACCGCGTCGGTGGTCACGGCCTATGCCTTCTACACTCTCTCTCCCGAGACGGTCTTGAAGTTCGGCACCGCGAAGCTTTCCTGGACCCTCCCCCTCGTCCTGTACGGGATCTTTCGGTATCTTTACCTCGTCCACCAGAAGGATCGGGGCGATTCGCCGACCGACATGCTTCTCACCGACCGGCCTCTTCTCGCCACCGTGGCTTTGTGGGTGGCCCTGGTGATTGCGATCGTCTACACCGCCCAAGGTGTCGCCACCCCGCTCGGAGACCCAAGATGAGTATCGAAATCGATTCCAAAGACGTGGACGTGCGAAAGATCATGTCCGAGATCCGGGAGCGAATCGCCGAGAAGAAACGGGGCCTCTACACGGATGAAGAGATCCGGGAGATTGCCGAGCGAAAGCTGGAGGCCGTGCTTGAGTCGCGCCAGTTCAACCCGGACTTCTTGAAGGACTTCAAGACCAAGTCCGAGGTCTGGAACTACACCTTCCAGCCTGACACCATCTACCGCACCAGCCGGGGAGGAATGGGCGGTTTTCTGGCCACCATCCGAGGCCTGCTGAAGCCCATCCAGAAGCTCTTCTGGAATCCCACGCCCATGATCGCCGCCCTGTCCCGGCAGTCCGATCTGAACCAATACACCGTGCAGATGCTGCACAATCTCACCCTCGAACTCACGCGCATGAATCTCGAAGTCCAGGAGCTTCGAGCACGGCTGCAGCAGACCGATGCGAGCCTCGAGGAACTGCGCAAACGCGAGCGGGCGCTGGAGGCCCTGGCCGTTCTGAAGGACGAGCCGAAACCCTAGTCTAGAGCGCTTGGGCGATCCCTCCTTTGAACAAGTCACGAGCGCCACGCGCATGACGGAAAGGCTGAAGCTGGCGTTTGTGGTGCAGCGCTACGGCCTCGAGATCGCCGGCGGGGCCGAGTACCACTGCCGGCTGATCGCCGAGCTTCTGAGCGCCCATGCCGAGGTGGAGGTCTTCACCACCTGCGCCCTCGACTACGTGGAATGGAAGAACCACTATCCCGAAGGGGAGACGGTTCAAAACGGCGTAAGAGTCCGGCGATTTCCGGTTGCGCGCCAGCGCGATGTCCTGCGGTTCGCCGCGCTCTCCGAGACCATTCAGACGGCCGGCCATTCGGGGCAGGATGAAGAAGCCTGGATGGATGCCCAAGGTCCTTATTCCCCGGCCCTTCAGGATCACGTCCTGAAGGCGGCCAGAGAAGGGCTCCACGACGCGCTCATCTTCTTCTCCTACCGCTACTGGACCACATGCCGGACCCTCAAGCCATCCCGCACGCCCTCGATCATGGCGCCCACCGCGGAGGACGACGGTCTTTACCGCCTTGGCCTCTTTCGTCCCTTGTTCGAGGCCGCCACCCAGTTCGCGTTCAACAGCGTGGAGGAGCGCCACATGCTGGAGACGTCCCTGGGGCGAGCGCTTCCCGGCGAGGTCGTGGGCGTGGGCTCGGCGCTCCCCTCCACGGTGGATGGCGCCGCCTTTCGGAAACGTCATGGCATTGCTGGACCCTTCCTTCTCTACGTCGGCCGCATCGATCTCAACAAGGGTTGCCCTGATCTGTTCGATCACTTTCTCCGCTACCGGAAGGAAACAGGTTCCGATCTCGCTCTGGTGCTGATCGGCCGGGCGGTCCTCGAAGTCCCAAGCGACGCGTCCATCAAGTCCCTTGGCTTTTTGGAGGAGGGGGAGAAATGGGACGCTCTTGCTGCCTCCATGGCGCTCGCCATTCCCTCAAGGCTCGAGAGCCTCTCCATGGTCACGCTGGAGGCCTTCTACGCGGAGCGTCCCGTGGTGGCCAACGCCCACTGCGCGGTCCTGCGCGGTCAGTGTCGGCGCTCAGGGGGTGGTCTGTACTATTCGGACCACGACGAGTTCAGGGAGATCCTGTCCGTGCTGGAGGGCGATGCGACCCTGAGAGCGCGCATGGGCCGTGCCGGCCACGCCTACTTTGACAAGCACTACGCCTGGCCGGTGATCCTTGAGAAGTATCTGAGGCTGATCGATGCGGCGAGGCAGGTGAAGGCCGCATGAGGCCCCGGGCCATCCACCAGGTTCTGGCCGCCCTCGCCTATGGCGACGCCATCGGGAATGAGGCGCTGGCCATCCGCGATCACCTTCGGGGGCGGGGTTTCGAATCGGACATCTTCGCGGAGAAGGTTCATTCGAAGATGACGGGGCTCGCTCGCCCGCTGTCCGAGTACGAAGGAGCGGCCGCGAGCGGCGCCCTCTGCATGTTCCATTTCTCCATCGGCAGCGCCGCGTCGTCGCTCGTCTATCACCGCACCGATCCGCTCATCTGCGTGTATCACAACATCACGCCGCCGGAATTCTTCTTTCCCTTCCATCCGCACCTGGCCCGGTTGTGCCACCACGGCAAGCGAGAGCTGGCCGCATTCGCGTCGAGGTCGGCCCTGGGCCTGGGGGTCAGTGAGTTCAATCGTCGTGAGCTCCAAGCCCAAGGTTTCCAACCCACCGGTGTCCTTCCCATTGTGATCGACTGGTCGCGCTATGACGAAGAGCCGAGCCCGGTCATGCTCCAGCGGCTTTCCGGGTTTTCCGGCCCGACCATCCTCTTCGTCGGCCGCATCGTGCCGAACAAGAAGATCGAGGATCTCCTCGCCTCCTTTGCCGCCTTCCAACGCCACCACCATACCGAGAGCCGGCTCCTGCTGGTGGGCGACACCACCGGTCACGAGCGGTATCTGCGCCGCCTCCTGGAATCGGTCCGCTCTCTTCGCCTTCGCAACGTGGTCTTTACCGGCCAGGTGACCCAGGCCGATCTCATCGCCGCTTATCGGAGTTCTGAGGCTTTCTTGTGCCTTTCCGAGCACGAGGGGTTTTGCGTGCCGCTTCTCGAGGCCATGCACTTCGGTCTGCCCGTTCTCGCCTACGATGCCGCGGCGGTGAGCGAGACGATGGCGGGCGGCGGCGTGTTGCTCGACGACAAGGATCCAACACTCGTGGCCGAGGCGCTCGCTCTCGCCGTCCAGAAGGGAGACTTCCGGAAGGCGGTCCTGGCGAGCCAGGCGCTCACTCTGCAAGCGGCCAAGGCCATTGACTTCGGCGCACGGCTCGAAGCCCACATCGAGACGGCTCTTGAATGGGCCGCTCCATCGCCGTCACCGTCGGGCTCTCACGCGGGGAGGGTCATCCGGTGAAGATCCGCGAAGTCCACCAGATCGTGGCCGCGCTGTCGCCGGGAGATGCCGTCGGGAACGAAGCCCTGGCCTTCCAGAGATTGCTTCGGGCCCGAGGCTACCCGAGCGAGATCTATGCCGGCGCCATCGCGCCCGACATGGCCGGCCAGGGACTTCCGGTGTCTGGATACTCGCCGGGGACATCCTCGCGTGGGGCGGTTTCGATTTTTCACTTCGCCATTGGCAGCCCGGTCGCCCAACGGATGCTGGCCGGCAGCGAGCCGCTCATCCTGCGCTACCACAACGTCACGCCCTACCGGTTCTTCCTGGGGTTCAGCGGCCATCTTGTGGGGCTTTGCTATCACGGCGCCCGGGACCTTCGCGCGTTTGTGCCCCGCGCGTCCCTCGGCCTGGCCGTGAGCGAGTTCAATCGTCGCGACCTCGAGAATGCAGGGTTTGGAAGAACCGAAGTTCTTCCGCTGGCCATGAATATGGCCGCTCTTGACGAACCCAAAGACCCCATCGTCACTTCCCGGTTCCGGGACGGCAGAAAGAATCTGCTTTTCGTGGGCCGGGTGGCGCCGAACAAAAAGATCGATGACCTGATCCGCGTTTTCTGCGCCTACCAGCGCTATGTGGAGCCGGAGAGCCGCCTGTTCATCGTGGGAGAAGGTCGGGGCTTTGAGCACTACACCCGCCGCCTGGACGAACTGGTGAGTCACCTGCGCGTCGATGAGGTTGTGTTCACGGGGGCCGTGACCCAGAGCGAACTGAACGCCTACTACCAATTGGCGGACGCCTATCTGGGTCTTTCCGAGCATGAGGGCTACGGCGCGCCCCTCATTGAAGCCATGCGCTTCGGCATTCCCGTGATTGCTTTCGACGCGGGCGCGGTGAGAGAGACCCTGCAAGGCGGCGGCGTTCTGCTCACGGAAAAGCGTCCCGAGGTCGTGGCCGAACTCCTGGGGATGGTGGTGAGCGACACCGCCACTCGCGCCGCCGTTTTGAACACTCAGGAGAAGGCCCTGGCCAGAATTGGCTCCGTGAATATCGGCGCGAAACTGGACCAGGCTCTGCTAAGAGTCGAGGCCGCGGTATGACTGAAACACCCAAGGTGGATGTGACCAGGATCGTCGACGACATCCGTGACGACATCTCGCGCCGCCGCGCCGCCGGGGATTTGACCAACGAGGACATCGAGTGGTTGCTCGATCGGCGTCTCAAAAAAAGCCTTGCCAAGGCCGAGATAGACGACCGCATCGCCGCCCGCCTCCTGCATGAAAGCCACGACTGGAATATCGACACCGGGTACGAGATCCGAACGGACCGCAAAGACGTGTCCGGTGTCTTCATTCGAGCCCTCAAGTTCGTGGTGCGGCCCTTCGTGCGGCTATACACGGATCACATCCTCAAGCGCCAGAGCCAGCTCAACCAGGCCATATGGCATGTTCTCCTCGATTCGGTCGAACAAAGCATCGCCCTGGAAATGGAGGTCCGCAAGCTTCGAAAGGACATCCAGGATCTCAAGGAACGCGCGTGAGACTGGCTCTGGTCATTCACCGCTACGGCGAAGAGGTTGCGGGCGGCTCGGAGGCTCACGGCCGCGGTCTGGCCCGGGAGCTTGGGAAGACCCATGAGGTAGAGATCCTGACCACCTGCGCCCGCGACTATCTCTCATGGAGGAACGAGTTCGAACCGGGCTCCTCCACGGTGGATGGCCTCTCCGTGACGCGTTATCCGGTCGTGAGGACCCGAGACCTGAAGCGTTTTGCCGCGGTCTCCGACCACGTTTTCAACGAGCCCCATGACCGCGAAGACGAAGAGCGGTGGATCGTCGAGAACGGCCCGTTTGTCCCGGAACTGGTCGACGCCATCCGCAGGCGAGCCGACATCGATTTTTTTCTCTGTTACTCCTATCGGTACTTCACTGGCGTCAAGGGCGCGCTGGCCGCGGGGCCGCGCGCGATTCTGGTGCCCACTGCGGAGGAGGATGCCGCGGTCCGGCTTAAGGTGTTCGCGGAGCTGTTCCGCGCGGTTCGCGGGTTCCTCTATCTGACTCCCGAAGAGAGGGAGCTTATCGAGAGCGCCGTGGGCCGCCCTCTCGACGCCCCTTCGCGCGTCATCGGAAGCGGCCTGAACGCGCAGCGATCGGGTCCGGCGCCTCGGGAACGTCTGAGGGTTCCAGATTCCTACCTTCTCTACGTGGGGAGAATTGACCGAAACAAGGGAGTCGATACGCTCTTCCGCTACTTTCTCTGGCTAAACGATGAGTGGGCGGAATGTCCGCCCCTGATCTTGGTCGGGCATCCCGTTCTCGACATCCCTGCCCATCCGAAGATCCGCCATCTTGGCTTCGTCAGCGAAGAGGAGAAGTCCTCCCTGATCGAGGGCGCCGAAGTGGTCGTGATGCCAAGCCGCTACGAGAGCCTGTCGATGGTCGTGCTGGAGGCCTGGGCTCTGGGCCGGCCGGTGCTGGCGAACGCGGCCTGCGCGGTGCTCGAAGGACAGTGCCGGCGCAGCAACGGGGGCCTCTACTATCGAGACTACGCCGAGTTTCGACTGATGCTCCGAAAGCTCGTAGGTGATTCAGCTCTTCGCGCCGCTCTCGGAACCCAGGGTGAGCGCTATGTGACCTCGACCTACTCCTGGGCCCGCGCGGCCGCCCAAACCGACGACCTTCTCCACGAACTGAAGGGCCAGGCGGCCGCGGTATGAGAAGACGCGTGGATCAGTGGGTGCCCGCCCTGCACCGCGGTGATGCCATCGGCGATTCGGCGCTCCTGATGCGCGACGCTCTGAGGTCCTGGGGGTTTGTTTCGGACATCTACGCCTACAACCAGGACCCGGGCGTTTCCGCTGTGCCCTTTCAACATTGGCGCGAGGGAGACGCGGACGACATCGTCCTTTTCCACTACGCCCTGATCTCCCCCATGAACGACGCGTTCGCCAAGACCGCCTCCAGGCGCGTGCTTCAGTACCACAACATCACCCCACCCCACTTCTTTGCTTCCTGGGACAAGGAGATCTACAAGATCCTCGCTCAGGGCCGGCAGGGCCTGGCCGCGCTCGGCCCTGTGACCACGCTGGCCCTGGGCGACAGCGAATTCAACCGCGCGGAGCTTCAAAGTCAAGGCTTCGAGAAGACCGGCGTACTTCCGATCGCCCTCGACTTTCGCCGCTATTCGAAGCCCGCGAACGCGGCGCTCAAGAGACGCCTGGCTGACTCCCGAACGAACATTCTCTTTGTCGGTCGGATCGCCCCGAACAAACGGCACGACAATCTTTTGAGAGTCCTGGCGTACTTCAAGAAGAACATCTCGAGCGCGGTCCGGCTGCTCGCGGTCGGGAAGCACCCGCGCCGAGAAACCGGCGTGGGGGCGCCAATTGAAGCGCACTATCTCGATGCTCTGACCCGCCTGTACTCCGACCTGGGAGTCGAGCCCCAAGACGTGGTGTTCACGGACGGTGTGCCGCACGAAGACCTCCTGGCCTACTATGAGAGCGCCCACGTTTTCGTGTCGATGTCCGAGCACGAGGGTTTCGGGGTGCCCTTGGTTGAGGCCATGTTGAAACAGGTGCCCATCGTCGCCCTCTCCGGCACCGCGGTGGGAGAGACCCTCGGCGAAGCCGGCCTTCAGTTTGCCCGTCCGGACATCGTCGAGTTTGCGGAGGCCGCGGCTCTGCTGTCGAAGCCAGGCCGCGCGCGTGAGACGATTCTGCGCGGCCAGAAAAGGCGCGTTCAGGACTTCGCGACGGAGACGACTCTCGGCAAACTTCGCGATCTGGTGAGCCAGCTCTGATGCCGCGCTCCATCGCGATCGTGGTTCAGCGCTACGGCATCGATCTGGTCGGTGGCTCCGAAACGCTGGCCCGCGAGTACGCCGAACGGCTCACCGGCCGGGACTTCGAGGTGACGGTGTTCACCACCACCGCGCGCGACTATGTCACCTGGCGATCGGAATATCCCGCTGGAGAGTCGGTCGAGCGTGGAGTGCGGATCCGGCGTTTCATTCCCGAGCGGGAACGTGATCTGCTGGCCTTCAACGCTCTCGTGGAGCCTATGTACGAGCGCGCGACCAGCGCCGCCGACGAGCGGATGTTCCTCGAATCCCAGGGTCCGTTCGTTCCGAGCCTCATCGAGGGACTGCGCCTGGAAGCCAGCCGTTACGAGGCGGTTCTCTTCTTCACCTACCTCTACTATCCGACCGTCGAAGGCGTTCGCGTGGCCGGAGAGAAGGCGGTTTTTATTCCCACCGCCCACGACGAGCCGCCTCTCCGCTTCGCCATTTTCAAGAGCGCTTTTGAGGGCGTCCGCAGCTACGCTTTCTGTTCCGCGCCGGAGGCCCGCCTTGTCGCTTCACGCTTCGATATCTCGAAATGTTCTCAAGCGGTGGTGGGCATCGGGGTTGAGCCTGGCGGAGCGCCCGATGTCGAAGAGTTCAGGATTGTGCGGCGCATCGAGCGCCCGTACCTGCTGTACGCCGGCCGGATCGACGCCGGCAAGGGCTGCGACGAGATGATGCGTTTTTACGAGCGCGCCCAGGCCGACATCATGGGCTGTCCCGACCTATTCCTGATCGGGAACCTGGCCATGCCCCTTCCACCCATACCGCGGCTTCGCCACCTCGGGTTCGTTTCGGAAGAAGACAAAAGGGCGGCGATGGCCGGTGCGCAGGCTCTCATTTGCCCGAGCCCCCACGAGAGCCTATCGATCACTCTCCTCGAGGCCCTGTCGCTTGGGACCCCGGTCCTGGCGTCGTCGAAATCCGACGTCCTCGTGGACCATTGTCTCAAGAGCCA
>JAENWE010000038.1 GCA_016650185.1 Vicinamibacteria bacterium
CCCAATCTGCCGTTCTGCCCCAATGACGAACTGCCGCACGTAGGACTGGCGGATGTCGGGATCGAGGCCGAAGTTCGTGGCCGGCGTCACCCGATTGAGTTCCTGGAAATTGTTCGGGCCCAGAACGCGAGCGGTGATGCGCGGGGTCTGGGTGGCCGTATCCATGAACTGGAACAAGGTTGTGGCCAAGGCCTCGTGGAAGAGCCCGAAATGAGATCGCACCACGGTCTTGTGGTCCGCGCCCACGTCCCAGGCGAAGCCGATCCGTGGTGAGAGCGGGTTTGTCTTGAAAATGACACCGGTGGTGGGCGTCTCACCGCGGTTGAGCGATGCGCGGACACCGGCCTGGATGGTCAGCTTCCGCGAAGCATTCCAGTCATCCTGCAAATAAAGCGTGGTGCGATTGGCGGTCGGCTCGATGGTGTTGCCGGCCCAAAGCGTCACCGTGTCAGGCACCCCGGCGCGGTCCACGAAAGACATCCCTCCTGGGAACCCGCTGTCCTCAAGAAAGGTGCTGCGTTCGCGATCCAGCCCGATCTTCACCGCGTGCCCACGGCCGCTTGCGCCTTCAAATCGGTGGGTCAGGCTCGCGCCGAAGCTCAGCCGGTTGCCCTCCTGAAGGCGATACTGCACCGAGTTTGCCGATGAGATGCCCGTCACGACATCGCGCCTTGGGGCGGGGCCATCCTTGCTTCGCGGTTCGGCCGGGGTAATGTCCTGGGTATAGGCGAGGCCGCCGGTGCGAAACTCGAAAAGAGACTTGGCACTCGGAGTCCAGGTCACGCGCGAGGCCCAGATGGTGTTCGGTTGAAGGCTGTCATTCGAAGTGTCGCCGGTCGATCCCGGAGCGCCCCCGCCCGTGATCGAACTATTGGAATAGGTGATCGTGGCCTCCGCCTTCACCGTGGGCGACGCCGCCCAATTCAACTTGCCCAGATAGCGGGGCCAGGTCTGCAGCTGGGGCAGGGGAGCCCCGGGCTGGATGGTCTCGGTCTTCAGATACTGGAGACCGGCGAAGAAGAAGAGCTTGTCTTTCTTGATCGGGCCACCGACCTGCACTGTGGTATCCCACTGAGAAAGGATTTCGAGCGGCTTGAAGCTCGCCTGAAGATTGGCCGGGAGGCTCGAGGTGTTGGCTCCCACCCAGTTATCTCGGGAGAGGGTGTACTCCGCCAGCCCGTGAAAATCGTTGGTCCCGTTTCGCACCACGAAGTTCGCGGCCGTTCCCGTGAACTCGCCGTATTCCGCGCTGCCCCCAAGGCTCACGACCTGGATTTCTTCGAGCCAGTTGCTCGCGATCACCACCGCGTTGGCGCCCTGGCGGTCGGGCACGGTGGTGGGCGCGCCGTCGAGCAGCAATTCGTTGGCGTCACGCGAGCCTCCATAGGCGGCGTGATCCTTGATGCCGGGCGTCAGTTCCAACAAGTCGACCGACGACCTCTTGTTGGCGGTCAGGGCGAGGCCGAGGAGGAGATCCGAGTCGATCTTCGTGGTCGATTGCGCGGTTGTGACGTCCACCGCCGGGGACCGCCCCTCGACGGTCACGGCTTCCGCCGACCCGACCACGAGCGCCGCGTCAATGGTGAGCGTCGTCCCGAACTGGAGGCGCAGGCCCGTCCGATGAACACCGCGGAACCCGGCGAGCGACACCGAGAGGGAGTACGTGCCGGGGGGTAGATCAGAGAAGCGATACCCGCCCCTTTCATTGGTGGTGGCCGATTGCGCGCCGCCGACCAGCGCCGGGCTTTCGAGGGTGAGGTTCGCGCCGGGCACCGCCGCACCGGTGCCATCGGATACGACACCGACGATGGCGGAGCGGGTTTGGGCGGCGACTGGCGACGGGGCGAGCAACAGGCCAAGCAGGAACGACATAAGCGCACAAGCGCCTATCCGGGTCTTCATCCTCATAACGATTCTTCCTTTCTGGAAATGGCACGGCCTCGACGCATTTGTCGCAAGTCCTTCAACGGGGGGGAGAGAAACAGGGTTGGAGTTCCAGCGAGCCGCAGGGCGGCGCTGGAGCTTCGGCCTGGCGTTTGGGAAGCACAGGCAGGAGCAGCCTCGACCGCCTCAGGGTCCCGTGGTGAACCTGGTTGCGGCCCGGTATCACGGGAGAAGCAAACGCCCAGTTGGGCGAGGGAACCCCTGACGGCGAGAGGACAAGCAGCTCGATGACGTGACCGCGCCGAAAGACGTGGCCGACCGGGTAAAGGGCGATTTTCAATTCCCGGACTTCGCCTTGTGACAACGCCGTGAGGGCGGCATGAGTGGGCCGAGGACGTCCGCCCCAAGCGGGAGCCGGGCGGGCTTCCTGATGGGAGGCACGCAGAAATCCGCGCTGAACGAACAACACCTCTCCAAGGGGCGAGATGTCGTGGAGCGCGAGCATCACGTCGGTGTCGGCGAGCTCGGAGGAAAGCTGGAGCACGACTTCGGGGGCGCCGAGGACCGTCGTGTCCTCAGCCAATGGCTCGCCGCGATAGGAAAGGGCGCCCACCGGCGATGGGCGGCTGCTGAAGGACGCGCTGTCGCCGATCAGTTCGGTGCCGAGCGAAGCTACGTAGAAACGCTCGCCGGTTTCGGTGGACAGAAGTTCGGAGCCGGGACGCAGCTTGCCGGCGACCGTCATGCTGAGATCAAGCCATCCGCTTTCCGGCGCGGGCCAAGTCGAAAAATCCCAGGTCCAGCCCGGTTTCCACGCCTCGGCCTGCTTGCGGTTCTCGAACAGCACCGTGACTGCGGGCTCGTCCTCCACCCCGTTGCGCGTTCCCTTTAGCCAGCGCTCGAACCAACGCTTTCGCAGGCCCGCCTGCACAGGCCCTTGGGAGTAGAAGGAGTGGCTCCCGTTCGAGAGCACCATCCGTTTGGGCGCTCGGATCTCGTGGAATAGCTCGAGCGAAGCGGAGACCGCGATCTGCTGATCCTGCCAGGCATGGAAGAGAAGCACCGGCGCCTCCAGACGCGCGGCATCCCTGACCACCGACCTCTCCTGCCACCAGGCATCGCGGAGAGGGTGCTTCGCGAGTTCGTCAAACATGTTTTGGGGCGTCTGTTGCGCACGAAGCGCGGCGCATTCCATGTCACCCTCACGGATTCGCAACGCGGCCCCGAGTTCGGCGGAACGAGGCTGAATCAGCCAGGTCCAGATGGCGGCCTGACCATAGTTGAAGATACCGCCGGGGTAGAAGATGTCATCGTAGAGCGTGCTCACGGACGCGCCCACCGCGAGCGCCCGCAGGTGTGGCGGACGCGCACCCGCAACCATGATCTGAGTCATGCCGGGGTAGGAGTTGCCGAACATGCCGACGTTGCCGTCGCTCCAAGGCTGCGCCGCAGCCCACTCGACGAGGGCCGCGCCATCCTGCGCAATCGTCGGAGACTGGAATTCGTGCAGGCCCGCCGAGCAGCCGGTGCCCCGCATGCTGGCCGACATCACCGCATAGCCCTGGCCCCGAAACTCGTTGGCGACCGCGGGACCAGCGCCTCCTCCGGCGTAGGGGTTGTAGGTGAACAAGACCGGAAAGCGGCCTTCGCCCTCGGGCAGGTAGACGACGTACGGCAATCGTGCGCCATCGCTCATGGCTACATAGCCCATCAGCCGGCGTGGAGTCTCGGCCGCCTCAAGGCGCGCGCCCAGAGCCAGGCAACAGACGGCCGCGCCAATGACGAGACCCGACCCGCGGGGAAATCGCGTCACTGAGTCATCCCTCTTGAGGCAAGGTGGCGTTCGAACCACTCCAGGCGGGCCTTCATCACCTCGACCAGTTCGCGCGGCCCCGCGGCTAGGATCGAGTGTGAGGCCCGGGGGAGGAGCATCAGTTCGGCGGTCTTTCCGTGGAGCATCAGGGCTCGGAAGAACTGCTCTGCCTGCTCGAGGGGAACGCGCATGTCGCGCTCGCCATGGACCAGCAGTATTGGAGTCTTGACCTTCGCGGCCAGGCGCACGGCCGAGTAATGCCAATAGAGATCGGGGTTCTCGAACAGCGTGCCGCCGAAATCAAAGGCGTGGCTGTAGAGCATGTCGCGCGTTCCCTCGATGCTCACCATGTTGCTGAGGCCAGCGAGCGAGACTGCCGCCTTGAAACGATCGGTCTGGGTCACGATCCAATCGGTCATGAAGCCGCCGTAGCTCGCTCCGGTGACCACGAGCCGATCACGGTCCACCCATGGATATCGGGAAAGCGCCGCGTCCACGCCGGTCATGAGGTCTTCGTAGGCCTTCCCTCCCCACTCGAGGGCGACGCGGCGCTGAAAGGCGCGTCCGTAACCAGACGAGCCTCGTGGATTGGCGTAGAGCACGGCGTACCCCGCGGCCGCGTAGATCTGCTGTTCGAGGCTCCACTCGGCCGCGTACATGCCGCCCGGGCCGCCGTGAATCGAGAGCACGAGCGGATAGCTTTTTCCCGCCTCGTAGTTGGCGGGGGGAAGGAGGAACGCTTCGACCTCAAGGCCGTCTGTGCTCTTGTAGAGGAATCGTTCGGCGTCCGGCACGGTGAGGCCAGAGAGCCAATCATGGTGGAGGTCGGTCAGTCGCCTCTCTTCCCCGGTGGAGCGGTCCACGACATAGATGTCGTCTGGTCGGGAGGGAGTGCTGGCTCGGTAGACCAGGCGGCCTGCGGCATCGGCAACGTCCCCCTGGCGCGATGCCCGGCCCCTGGGGGTCAAGGGCCGGACGGACCCGTCCTTGATCTCGAAGCGAGTGATCCGAAAGTCGCCCCGGTCAGCCGTATCGAGATAGAGAGCGGCGCTCCCTTCAGCCCATTGCAGGGAGAAACTGAAAAAGGGGACCTCCCGACAGGCCGTTATGGGGACATCCCGACGATCGCTCGGAGACACACAGACGCGCGCGTACTCCTCCTGGGTCGGATGACCGAGCCAGGCGATCTGGCGTCCGTCGGGCGACCACTCTGGGGTGTCGTCGACAAACGGGTTGGCAGTGAGGCGTTCTGGCTCGCCACCGTCCACGCCCACGACCCAGACGTCGCTCTTCCATGTCTCGAATTCCCCGGGACCGCTGCTGCGGTCAGAAACGAACGCAATGCGTCGACCGTCGGGCGAGAAGCGCGGCTTGAGGTCGTCCCAGCCGTCTCCGTCAGTGATCTGCGTTGACTTGCCGGTCTCGACTTCGACGACAAACAGGTGAGCGCGACGCCCGTCCGCGTAGCCGGGTCCGTCCGCCTTGTAGGAGGCCCGTGCGTAGCGCCGAAAGACCGGGCCGGCCTCGTTCTGACGCGTTCCGGAGGCGCCCGCCCTCCCAGCCACCCGCACGACACAAACCATCCGTTTCCCGTCCGGCGACCACTCGAACTCTCGTACGCCTTCGAGATTCGTGACCCTGCGCGCCTCGCCACCATTGGTCGGGAGAGTGAAGACCTGGTTGCCCGAAGCCACGCCAGGCTCGCCGGAACTGCGGGCCGAGAGAAACGCCAACGCCGAACCGTCCGGGCTCCAGCGCGGCGAGGTCGCACGTTGCCCGATCGCGGAGTAGGGCCGTGGAGGGGCACTGCCGTCCGCGGGCACAACCCAAAGCCCGGGTGTGCGCTCATTCTTTTCGAGGGCTGGCTCTCCGATCACAAACGCAACGGTGCGGCCATCGGGCGAAAGCCGGGGATCGCTGACATTGCGGAGGCGGGCGCCGTGGTCAACCGCAAGGGTCACGCCTCCGCGCGCCGTCGCGGTCTGTGAGAGTGCCATCCCGGGCGAGCCGAGAACAGTCAGGGCAAGCACAACTCGACCCGCAAAGCGAAACGTTTTCATCAATTACAAATGGGTATATACCTCTGTTTGCGGCTTGTCAAGCGTAATTGGACAGCTAATTCACTATCGTCTGTTCTAAACTGCAAACGTTTGCATTGACACTGGTCGCCTTCGTGTGCGATGCTGCCGTCGTAGTGAGCGTCGCAATGGCGTCCGCCCGGATAGAGAGGCCGGATAGAGGAGTGTCACCAATGTGCATCGGCAGGCATGGGCGTGGTTTCTTGGGCTTTCAGCGGACGCTGGCGATCACCGGTGTGATTGCAACTCTCGCCGGAGGCGTCGCTGCCAAAACGACGGCCGCGCAGGTTCCCGCGGCTCGCCGCGTGGTGAGCTTCGAGGATCTGATCGAAGCCCCCCGCCTTGCTGGCGCCGAAATCTCACCCGATGGCCGCCGGATCGTCTACGCGCTCTCGCAGAGTCACCTCGACTCCAACACCACGACCTCCGCGATCTGGCTCGTCCCCACGGACGGCGGCGCGCCTTCCCGTCTGTCGCCGGGACCGAACGACGCTCGGCCAAGCTGGTCGCCCGATGGCAGGCAGATCGCCTTCTCGTGTCTCCAGCACCGCATCAGCCAGGTCTGCCTGCTGCCCGCCGAGGGCGGCGAGAGCCTGGCGGTGACGAACCTGAGCGCGTCGCTGCGGGGCTTCACATGGGCGCCCGACGGGCGCTCGCTGGCGATCACCGTGCCAAGCGAGGAGCGCGCAGGCCAGTCAGCTGGCGACAGCACAGCCCAGGTTGTTGGCAGCCAGGGCCCCCACACACGCATCCTGTCGCTGGACCTTGGCAGCCGGAAGACGCGCGTGCTCGTGGAGGGCGACTTCACCGCTGCCTCGCCGACGTTCTCCCCAGACGGCAAGACCCTCGTCTACGTGAGGCTGCCGTCTGCCCGCGCCGACGACGCCCATCGGAGCGACCTCTGGTCGCTCGACCTCGAGTCGGGGAGCCATGCGAAGCTCGTCGAGAACGACGGGCCTGACTATGATCCCGTCTTCTCACCGGACGGAAGCCGCATCGCATTCCTCACGGCCAGCGACCCTCGCTCCGGTCTGCTCAAGGACATCGGCGTCGCGATGCTGCCCCGCTCCGGGGGAAAAGCCCGAAGGCTCGCCCCCGAGCTGGACCAGGCTCCCGAGGAGCTCTTGTGGCCCGGTGAGGGACGCACCCTCTACATAGCGGCGCCAGTCGGGCCCACTGGCCAGCTCTTCGCCGTCTCCATGACGGATGGCGGCGCAGCCCTCCCGCTGACCAGCGTGCGAGGCGAGGTCGCGAGCCCGAGCTTCTCGGAGGATGGCTCGCGGCTGGCGTTTGCGCTCAGCGAGCCCGAGCGGCCCAGCGAGTTGTACGTCTGGGAGCCGCGGCGGGGCGGCAAACCGGTCCAGCTGACGCACCACAACGCCGAACTCGGCGAAAGGGCGCGCGGCCGGGTGGAGCTCCTGCGTTGGAAGAGCCGCGACGGCACGCAGATCGAGGGCATCCTGACCCATCCGGTCGACGCCGTCGCGGGACGGCGCGCGCCCCTGCGAGTGATTCCGCGGGCCACGGCGGCGGGGAACTCGCTGCTGGGGTTTCATTCGGATTCAACGCAGGCCTGGGCCGGACGCGGCTGGGCGGTCTTCGAACCCAACACGCGCGGCTCGCAGGGCTACGGGCGGAGCTTCCTGCAGGCCGCCGTGGGGGATTGGGGTGGGGCCGATTACGACGACATGCTGAGCGGTGTCGAGTCTCTCGTGGCGCGCGGCATCGCCGATCCAGCGCGAATGGTGCTGACCGGCTGGGCCAGCGGGGGCTACATGGGAGCGCTGACCCTCACCCGCTCCGAGGCCTTCAAGGCGGTCGTGGTCGGCTCGCCGCTGGTCGATCTGGCGTCTCTCTACTGGTCGACGGACATCCCGTCGACGCTCGAGGCTTACCTGGGTGGGGACCCTTGGACCGCGCCCGAGGCCTACCGCCGAAGGTCGCCCGTGAACCAGCCGATCAAGGGCCGGACGCCCACGCTGATCCTCCACGGCCTCGCGGACGTCCGCGTGCCGCTCGGCCAGTCCAGGGCCCTGTACCTCGCGCTTCGCCGCGCGGCGGTCCCCGTCACCTACGTGACGTACGCCCGCGAAGGCACGTTCTTCCGGGAGCCTCGCAATCGCCTCGACCGGATGCGGCGTGAGTACGACTTCTGTGCGGAGCACGCCTTGGGCGA
>JAENWE010000039.1 GCA_016650185.1 Vicinamibacteria bacterium
GGGCCAGATAGTCCAGCAGTTCGGGATGTGAAGGCTTCTCAGCGTTGATTCCGAAGTTGCTCGGCGTGTCGACGAGGCCGGTCCCGAAGTGCCGCTTCCATATCCGGTTCACGATGACCCTGATGGCGATCGGCTGTTGAAGAACCGCCTTCGCGAGTTCGAGTCTCCCGCTGCCATTGGTGAACTTGAGAGGTTCCTGAGGGTTCGAACTCAAGACGGAAAGAAATCCACGCGGGGCGTCCTCGCCCATCCGGTAGACGCTGCCCCGGATGTGGACCTTGAGATCCAGGGGTGTCGCCACGTCGCGCACACCATGGACATAGGCGAACTGTTCCGGCAGAGCCTTCTGCATGACTTTGATGTCAGCGCGAAGCGCCTCGACCAGAGCGCGACGATCCGGACCCAGTTGTCGCTCGAGCCCCCAACCCCGAAAGGCCAAGAGTGCCGGCTTCGGCTCATGGCCCGGGATGGGCGCGGACTCCAGATCCTCTTGAAAGACATCGTTGTAGAGATTCGTCTGTTCGGTGGGCAGGCTCTTCAGCGAAAGACCGCAGCCTGGGCAAAAATCGTCGTTGGTGATGAACTCGTTGGGAAGATTCGCGCGCTTCTTCGGCTTCGTGCCGGGCAGCGCCTTGGCGGTGATGATTTCATTCTCGGCTTTCACCTCTTTCCTGGCGAGAACCACATCCACCAGCTGCTTCTGGAACTCGTCCGCGAGTTTCTCCACCGCGGCCTTGGTCCCTCCCTTGGCGAGCATCTCCTGCCACGCCTTCAGGTAGGGGTAGTAGACCGGCGGCTTGGCGAGATACCGCAGCCAGCGATCGAAGAGCTCGTAATCGAGCTTCTCGGCCTGAACGACCTTGAGTTTGTCCTCCCTGGTCTCGCCCATGACGCGAAAGGCCGCCTGCATGTATTTGGAGGCCTGGAAGACAAGGGTCTCACCAAGTTGGCGGGACTCATTCTGCAAGTACTCGCCGAGGAGCTCTTCCTTCTTCTCAATCGTCTTCTCGGCTGCCTTGTATTCGTCCACCACCGACTTCGGAGCCAGCGGATACTCATGGTATTCGGTATTCAGGAAGACGCTCGCCATCGAGTAATAGTCCCGAGTCGGAATCGGGTCGTACTTGTGATCGTGGCATCGGGCGCAGGCCACCGTGAGCCCGAGAAGGCCGCGGCTGACCGCGTCCACGCGGTCGTTTCGCTCGTCGGCATGCGTGATCTCGACCGCGCCGTTGTCGTAGTACCAGGGTCCAAGACCCAGAAAGCCGAGGGCGGGCAGATTGCGAACCCGCTGCGCGGGCTCGAATTGGTCGGCCGCGAGTTGGGCGGTGACGAACTGGTCGTAGGGCAAGTCATCATTGAAGGCTTTGATCACCCAGTCGCGATAGAGGTACGCGTTGGGATAGGGGTTCATCCCGCGGCGCTTCGGATCGAGGCTCCGGTAGTCGTCCTCGCCGTACCGCGCCACGTCAAGCCACATCCGGCCCCAGGATTCTCCATACTGAGGCGAAGCGAGCAGGCGATCCACCACCGTGGCCAGGGCATTCGGCGCGGTGTCCTTGTCGAAGGCGTCGACCTCTTCGGGCGTCGGGGGCAGGCCGGTGAGATTCAAGGTCACCCGCCTCAACAACGTGAGCTTGTCGGCCGCCGCCACCGGCCGCATGCCTTCCCCTTCGAGTCGCGAAAGAATGAAGTGGTCGATACCGGTCCTGGGCCAGGCGGAGTCTCTGACCGCGGGCACGGGCTGCGGATGGATCGTTTGAAACGCCCAGAACGCCCGGTGCTCGGGTGTAATGGTGAGGCGCGATGCGGCCACCGGCGCCTGGCCCTTGTCCTTGGATTCGGGCCAGGGCGCGCCCGCCCGGACCCATTCGACCAGGGCGGCGATCTCGGAGGCCTGCAGTTTTGAGGCCTTCTTGGGCATCGCCGGGTATTTTTGGGCGTGCTGAACCGCCTTGATCAGGAGGCTCTCGTCAGGATTGCCGGGTTCGATGGCGCTTCCCGACTCGCCGCCGATGATGAGGCCTTCGCGCGTATCCAGCCGCAGACCTCCGCTCGCATCCTTGGTATGACACTCAAAGCAGCGCGCGGCCAGGAGGGGACGGATCGTCTCCTCAAACCACTGGGGCGAGTCATACTTCGCGTCCGGTCTCGTCGGCGCGTCCTGAACCGTCGCGCTTGGGGCTTCACCCGCGCCGAAAACCAGCACCGCGACCAAAGCCCGCGTAGCTTTTCTCGGGGTGCGCATCCCGCGAGTATAGGTCGTATCATCGCGCCCCTATGCCGGGACGATCCCTCCTTTCCGTCGCCCTTGCAGGGGTCCTGACCTTCAGCGCGAGGGCTCAGACACCCATCGCGACGCCTTCCCCGAAGGCGCCTCCCGCGATTGAGATGCCGTTCGCCTCTCTGACACCCGAGGCCACTTTCGAGATCCCTGGGCCGCGCGACTTTGCCGCCTCAGGCGATGCGATGTGGATTTCCAGCCGCTCGACCGGCGTGGTGATCCGCCTCGACCCGCAGACGAACAAAGTTGTCGCGACCATCAGTGGCCCCAAAACCTCGTGTGTGGGCTCGGCCGCCGACTTCTCGGCACTCCTGATTCCCCAGTGCGGCGCTCCGGGACTCAGCCGCATCGACACCAAGACGAATGCGGTCATGGACTCCATCGCCACCGATGTCTCTTCGGACGCCACCTCCATCGCCACCGGCATCGGAAGTATCTGGATACTCACCGACGGCGCGGGCACTCTCGCGCGCATTGATCCGTTGGCGGGAGTCACGGTGGCGGAGATGTACACGCCCCCTGGGGCCACCAGCGTCGCGTTCGGAGAGGGCGGGGTGTGGGTGGCCAGCCCGGCCAGGAATCTGGTGACCCGGCTTAACCCCTACAACAATCTCATCGTGGAATCGATCGCCGTCCCCAATGGCCCGAGCGAGGTCGCGGCGGGGGAAGGTTCAGTCTGGTCGTGGAATCGAGGAGATGGATCGGTCTCGAGAATCGATCCGCAAACCAACGCCGTCATCACCACCATCGCTCTCGACGCCAAGGGCGGTGTGGCCGGTCGAATCGCGGTGGGCGAAGGCTCCTTGTGGGTGGCGACCCCAGACACCGCCTTGACCAGAATCGACATCCGCACAAACCGCGTGGCTCAGATATTCACGGGGAGGGGAGGCGGCCCGGTGGCGGTCGCCCACGGGTCGGTCTGGATCGGCGGATCGGCGACGAAGGCGTGGCGACTGGATCCGCGGCGGATCGAGGCGACCCGACCGCCGTTGCCGCCGGGTCCCCCCTCGCCTTCACGCTGACCCCGATTTAGGAGCGCACCTGCCTCAGGTAGTAGGCGCCGTTCTTCGTCTTCAGGAAGGCATCGAGCGGAATCGATTCCTGCTTCAAAAAACCCTGCTGGGGCAGGATCTCGTCGCGCACCATCTCGATCACCGCGCACAAACTCGCGGCCGTGGTCCAGCTGATCGCCCGCCATTCACTGCCGGCGACCTGCATCTGGGGGTACGAACGCACGAACTCTTCGCGAGAGAGCTGCTCGTCTCTCCAGCCCTCCACCGCGGCGTGCACAAAGACGTAGTCCTCGGCCACCGGGGGCAGGGCGTTCTTCATGATCCGGCCCAGCGTGGCACGATCCTCCTGCAGGCGCAGCTCCTGGAAGAGGACCTTGATGTGTTCGAAATGCCCCAGGTACCGCATCGTCTTGTAGTGGAGCGTCTCCACCTTCCCTTCGTAGGTCTCGCACATCGTTCCGAGGCCGCCTGACGTGGTGGCCGCTTCGAGCTGAACGCCGTCGATCACGACCACCTCGTAGCCTTCAAGTGCGGGCACCAGCTGGCGATGGCCCATTCGAATCACTTCACAGTCGTTGATGTACTCGTTGATCACACCCTCGGGACTCCAGTTGAAGGCATAGCCGAGTTTTCCGCGCGGATGCCTGGGCAACGCACCCACTTTCAGTTCGATACTCCGGAGACGGTCGAACTTCCGGGCCAGGTCCGCTCCCACGACACCGATGAAGCCGGGGGCCAGGCCGCACTGCGGCGCCATCAGTCCCTTGCTGGTCTTCGCCATCTCTCGGATCTGGTCGGTGGTGGCGACGTCCTCGGTCAGATCGAAGTAGTGGATGCCAGCGCCGTGGGCTTCCCTTGACAAGGCAATGTTGAGATGGAAGGGCAGACAACTCACGACCGCGTGAGCGGCCTCCAAGAACGGCCGCAGGGCCGCCGCATCCGCCAGGTCCACCACCCGCGTCTCGAAGGGCAACTCCATTCGCGGCACGGCGTCCAGGCCGCTCACCTTGAACCCACTTTCGTTCAACAGCGTACCGACAAGACTCCCAACCTTGCCCAAACCCAGCACGACCACCCGATGCAGACTCATCCGTTCTCCCTAGTTTGTGATTGTTCCCCGCTATTCTCGCTTAGCTCGACATATGAACCCAGGCGTGCATTTGTCGGCGGCGCCCGGTTTTGCGAGACGCCGCCCCGACTCGGTTCGGCGCGACCCAAAGCACTCGGCGCCCTTCGGACTACAATCGCAAGGCTGATGCATCTTCCCCTCGGAATGGCTGAGGGCCTGAGGGCGCGCAGAGTCAGGAACCGCCATGAGATCCTCCGAACGATTCGTCCGCCCCGCGCTTCTCTGCGTGCTGATTGCGCTCCAAGCCGCAACCCTTTCCGCTCAGGACGCGACCCTCACGGTGGGCACGGCCACGGCCGCCCGTGGCGTCACCGCCTACGGCGAGTTGAACGTTCCCGCGGGAGGGGACCCGACGCTGAACATCGCGGTCACGGTGGTGAACGGCGCACAGCCTGGACCCGTCGTCGCTTTCGTCGCGGGAAGTCACGGCACCGAATACGCTTCCATAGTGGCGCTCACCAGACTCACCAGTCGCATCGACCCGCAGACGCTCCGCGGGGCCGTGATCATCGCGCCCCTCCTGAACGTCGCATCGTTTGAGCAGATGACCGTCCACTTGAACCCGGTCGACCGGAAGTCCATGAACGGCTCCTACCCCGGCAATCCCGCCGGCACCCAGACCGAGCGCGCGCTGGCCCTCGTCGCGGATCAGATCGTGAAGCCGGCAACCGTCATCGTGGATCTGCACGGCGGCGACATGGACGAAGACCTGCGGCCCTACAGCTACTGGATTCGCACCGGCCATGAACTCCAGGACCAGGCATCGCGCGACCTGGTGGGCGCCTTTGGTCTTGACCACGTGATCCTGCGCGACATCGACGTCACGAATCCCGCCAGCATCCGCAGCCTCAGCGGTTACGCTCTATCCCTTGGCAAGACTGCGCTTGTCGCGGAGGCCGGCCGAAGCGGACTGGTTCTTCCCGAGGACGTGGACGCGTTGATCGCGGGCAGCTTGAACGTGCTGGCCTCTCTTAAGATGATCGCGCACGCGTTCACGCCGCTGGCCAAGCCGGTGTTCGTCGGCTCTGGAGCGCGCGTCCAAGCCGAGGCCGGGGGTATCTTCTTCGCGAAGGCGAAGCGGAGCGCGCTCGTGAAGGAAGGCGAGGTCATCGGCGAGACAACCGACTACCTGGGCCGGGTCACAGGCCAGGTGATGGCGCCGGTCGCCGGCCTCATTACGTTCATCCGTGGCGTTCCCTCGATGTGGCCGGGCGCGACGCTCGCAAACGTCGCACCCTTGCTGACCACGGTCCCCGCGTACAAAAAGCCCTGACCCCGGCCAGGCGCCCAAAAGCCGCCGTCCAGCAGCGGCGGATCGCGTAGGATCACAACCGTTCATGCTGGAGAAGCTCCTGAGCTATTTCGGCCCTCCTCCGCTTCAGGGCAACGACGCGGTTTCTGTCCGCACGCGATTGCTCGGCCACGTCCTCAACGCCTGGCTGGTCGCCGCCCTAGGCATCTTCCTTTTTTATCCGAGCGAAACGGACGTCGGAAAGGCGGTGGCTGCGGTGGCCCTCGCCACTACCCCCGTGGCGCTCCTCATGCGAGTGCGCATCCATCGGGGCGAGACCCGCACCATGTCCTGGGTTTTCCTGGCCCTGCTGTCGGTCATGGTCCCGAGCCTCTCCCTCTACCTCTCCGGCACCGTCGCCATTGTTTCCGTCAGCATCTTCCAGATGATGCTGATCGTGATGGCCGGGTTACTGCTCGGTGGTCGGGAGGCGATCGGGTTCGCATCGCTAATACTGATCGGCAACGCGGTGCTGTTCCAGATGGAAAGCCTTCGCCTGCCTGAGCGGGCCAGCGGTCTTCATGGCGCATGGATCCTCCAGGCCGTCTGCTACATCGCCACGGCTGCCCTCTTGGCCAGAGCCATCGCGCTGACCGAGGAGCTCTTTGCCCTGGTAGGTCAAGAGGCCACAGACCGCCGCGCAGCCGAGGCCGCCTTGAGGGAGCGGGAAGAGCGCTATCGGCTTATCACCACGGTCAGCTCCGACTACACCTTCTCGAGCGAGCTCTCGGAGGGAGGGGAGCTTCGACTGGACTGGGTCGCGGGCGCCTTCGAGGCCATCACCGGATTCACCTTCGACGAGTATGTCGCCCGGGGCGGCTGGCGGGCAGCCCTCCATCCGGAGGACGTCGAAAAGGATACCCTGGACATCGAAGCGCTCCGCGAGAACCGCCCGGTGGCGAGCGAAGTGCGGACGATCTGCAAGGATGGGGCCGTGCGCTGGGTACGCGTCTACGCGCATCCGGTCTGGGACGCGGAGAGGAAACAGCTTACCGGGATCTACGGAGCGGTTCAGGACATAGGCGAACGCAAGGCCGCCGAGGCGGAACGCGAGGCTCTGATCCAGGAACTGGAAGGGAGAAACGCCGAACTCGAGCGGTTCACCTACACCGTATCCCACGACCTCAAGAGTCCGCTGATCACGATTCGCGGCTTTCTCGCCCACATCGAGCAGGCGGCGCGCGATGGAAACATGGAGGCGATGCGGTCGGACATGGACCGCGTTTATAAGTCCACGGCCAAGATGCACGAACTCCTGGACGACCTCCTCGATCTTTCCCGAGTCGGACGCCTGGCCAAACCCCCGGAGAGGGTTCCGTTCGAGGCGATCGTCCGCGACGCGCTGGACCGGACCCACGGCCGGATCAGCAGCCAGAAGGTGGCGGTGGAGGTGCAAACCGACCTGCCCGTGATCAGCGTCGATCGCGATCGCCTCGTCGAGGTCCTGCAGAACCTTATCGACAACGCGACGAAGTTCATGGGTGGCCAGAAGGCTCCTCGAATCTGGATCGGAACCCGGACATCGGCGACCGAAACGGCTTTCTTCGTTCGCGACAACGGCGCCGGCATCGAGCCTCACTACCGCGAACGGGTTTTCAATCTGTTCGACAAGCTCGATCCCAAGAGCGCCGGCACCGGCGTGGGCCTGGCGCTGGTGAAGCGCATTATCGAAGTTCACGGAGGCCGGGTTTGGGTCGAGTCAAATGGAAACGAAAACGGCTCAACCTTGTGCTTCACGCTGGGTGACCCGCCCGAATCGCCGCCAAGATACGTCGCCTCCACGCCCACCCTCCCGCCTGGAGAATCCCCGTGATACCTGTCCTGCCCCTGCTCGTAGCTCGCCTGATGTTGGTCGGCCCAGCCGCCCCGCTGATTTCGGGGTCAGCCCCGTGCTCTCCCGCCGGCCTGACCACGGCAGCGTTGCTTGAGCTCAAGAGGGCGAAGTTCGAAGTTTCCGCGGCCGACGAACGCAATCGGCTGGCCGTGACCCTCCTCTCCTGCCTCGATGATCCCGACCCCGCGATCCGTGATGGAGTGGTTTTTGAGGGCCTCTCCACCTGGCTCAGGGGCAAAGCCCTCACTTCAGCCACCATCATCACACTCGAAGGCTCGCTTCGTCGCACCCTCACCGGAGCGAAGGACGAGGGCGGATTCCGGCTCCCCTTCGCCGCGCTGGCGCTGTCGGAAGTCGCACGCGCCGATCGAATCGAGCCCGTGTTCACGGAGCAGGTCCGCGCGGCGCTGGTTGAGGTTGCCGCCTCCAGCCTGGAACGCGTGGACGACTATCGCGGCTTCGACCCCGTTTCCGGCTGGCGCCACGGCGTGGCCCACGGATCGGATCTCATCCTCCAACTCGCCTTGAACTCTCGGGTCGGCGTCGAGGGCCTTTCGCGATTGATGCAAGCCACCGCCAGTCAGATCGCGCCGCCTGGACCGGTTTTCTACACCTTCGGCGAGCCGGATCGCCTCGCTCGGGCCGTGGTGTTCACGTACCGACGCGGACTGCTGGACACCGCGTTCTGGGAAGGGTGGTTCGCCTCGCTCACGAAACCTGCGCCGCTTTCAGACTGGGGTGCCGCGTTTCGATCGGTGGAGGGCCTGGCGAAGCGACACAACACCATCGCGTTCCTCCAGGCCCTGTCTTTCGCGGGCCGCTCCGGCGGCGACGAGGCCGGAAGAGCTGTCGCCACAATGGCGGACCACGCGCTGACTCAAATCATGCGGGGCTGAGGCCTCGGAGAGCCACGATGGTTCGATCATCCTGGGGCGCGCCGCCCGCGAAAGCCTGCACCGCAGACAACAAGAGAGAAGGCAGATCGGCTAACGAGAGCCGTCGGTGACGTTGAACGAAGGCAGCGAGGCGCGCTTCACCGAACTCATCGTCAACTCCTGAGGCCGACGACGGTCGCGCCTCGGTGACCCCGTCCGAGTAAATGAGCAGGGTGTCGGATGGGCGCAGGACAACCTCGCCCATGTGCGCGGTCCACCGTTCCATCAATCCGAGCGCGGGCGCGGTCGAGGATAGCTGCTCGCAGTCCCCATTCTCCCGTGCCAATAGGGGCGGGTTGTGACCGCAGTTCACGTAGCGAAGCTGGAGCGTCCCATCGTCATAGACACCGAGGAACATCGTGGCGAAATGCTCGGGCGCGGTGGCCGCGAAGAAGAGGCCGTTTACGGTCTGCATCAAAGCGGTCAGGTCGCCGCCAAGCAAATCGGTTCGGCTGCGCAGCGTGGCCTGGAGGTGAGCCCACAGAATCGCTCCCGGTATCCCTTTTCCCGAGACGTCGGCGAGGACGACGGCCAGCCGCCCCGAACCCAGATCGATGAAGTCATACCCATCGCCACCCACCGGCCCCGCTTCGGAGCAGCGGGCCGCGCATTCCAGGGTGGCGAGGCGAGGGAGGTTCTGCGGCAGCAGGCGCGATTGGACCCGACGGGCGCCATCCTGGTCGCGCGCCTCGAGCGCACGCGTCGCGTTGCGGTCGTTGCTGTCCCGACGCGTCTGAGCCTGCGCGCGGACGGTCTTCACCAGGGTCGCGTTGTCCCACGGCTTCAGGACGAAGTCGCGGGCGCCTCGGCGCATGGCTTCGATGGCCAGGTCGATCGTGGCCCAGGCGGTCATCGCCACCACGGGGAGGTCACGGTCAAGAGCCTTCAGGCGAGGGAGAAGATCCAGGCCTTCCCCACCGGAAGTCGTGTCGCGGGTGTAGTTCAGATCCATGAGCAGGACGTCATATTGGCGCAGTGCAACCGCGGCAAGGACCGCCTCTGGAGAGTCGGCCATCTGGGCCTCGAAACCGGCGCACTTGAGGGCGAGTTGCAGCGAGGTTCGAACGTCGGCCTGGTCGTCGGCGACGAGGACGGAAGGGACAATGGCGCTGGCGTTCATGAGCCCTCGTATAGAAAGGCTCATGCCAATTTCCACGGGATCCTTAACTCAATCTGTTGGAAGGGTTTGAGGCCTAGGTCGGGCGCGGGCCACTGTTCGGTTTTGGGACGTGCTCGTTGCAATGTCGTCTTGACTGGCCACGTTGGCTGACGTCCAGCCGCCCGCTCAGCAATCAAGGTGGAGCAAGAGTGGCGGTTCCGGCAGTCAACGCTTGCGACAGTCGCTCGGTCGCGCGATGGCTTGCGGCGCAACCGGACTTTCACCCAGGGCTGCTAGCCTCCCTCTCCAATGCCCGAAGCGACCCTCGACCCCCGCCTGATCTCCGAGACGGTCGATCGACTGGTCACGCGAGTGGAGGCGCGGTTTCCTCTCTTATGCCCTTCGCGGGAAGGACCATGCAGACGAAGTCGCGGCCAGGGCCCCGGCCGGCCCGCCCTCCGTCCGAGGATAGAAAGCCCCAGGGCCCACCCCCGAGGCTTTACTGGGGCCAATCCGGCGGATCAGTAGATTCCGGGGAGGAGTCGTCGTGTCCTGTGGCGCAGTAGGCCTCGTAGGCGGGACCGTAGGGCGAGCAGGAGCGCCCGCTCCTCGGCTCTATCCCGATCTGCGGCCTACTTCATCTGCGGGAAGCCGAGGTTCACGCCGCGATGATGAGGCTGCGGCCAGCGGCTCGTCACCACCTTGCCGCGGGTATAGAAGTGAACGCCCTCCTTGCCGTGCACATGCGAGTCGCCGAAGAGGGAGCTCTTCCATCCGCCGAAGGAGTAGTAGGCCATGGGAACAGGAATGGGAACGTTGATCCCCACCATGCCCACTTGAACTTCGTTCTGGAAGCGACGGGCCGCGCCGCCATCGTTCGTGAAGATGGCGACGCCGTTGGCCCAAGGGTTGTCGTTGACCAGACCGAGCGCCTCGTCGTAGGTCTTGGCCCGCACCACGCTCAGCACGGGGCCAAAGATCTCATCCTTGTAGATGTTCATGTCACGCGTCACCTGGTCGAACAGGCACGGCCCCAGGAAGTACCCGTCTTCGTGGCCCTTGACCTTGAGGGTGCGGCCGTCGACCAGAAGCCTCGCCCCCTCGGATTCGCCCTTGTCCACATAGCCCTTGACCCTGGAGTGATGCTCCCGGGTCACCAGTGGGCCCATGTCCGCGCCCGCCTCGTTGCCGGGGCCCACCTTCAGTTTCGCCATGCGCTCCTGAATCTTTGGCAGGAGCCTCTCCGCGGCGTCACCCACGGCGACGAGGGCTGAGATGGCCATGCACCGTTCGCCCGCCGAACCGAACCCCGCGCTCACCGCGGAGTCGGCGGCCAGATCCATGTCGGCATCGGGCAGAACAACCATGTGATTCTTGGCTCCGCCCAAGGCCTGAACGCGCTTCCCCGCCCTGGTGCCCGTCTCGTAGATGTATCGGGCTATCGGCGTCGATCCGACAAAGCTCACCGCTGCGATCCCGGGGTGATGGAGGATGGCGGCGACCGCCAGCTTATCGCCATGAACGACCGAGAAAACGCCCGCGGGGAGTCCAGCCTCTCTCAGGAGCTTCGCCGAGAAGTTCGCGGCGGATGGGTCCTTTTCGGACGGTTTGAGGATGAAGGCGTTGCCGCAGGCGATCGCCAGCGGATACATCCACATCGGCACCATGGCCGGGAAGTTGAACGGGGTGATGCCGGCGACCACGCCCAGGGCCTGACGGATCGAATAGCTGTCCACATCCGTGGAGACGTTCTCCGAGAATTCGCCCTTAAGAAGTTGGGGCAGACCGCAGGCGAACTCGACGACCTCCAGACCACGGTTCACCTCACCCAGCGCGTCGGAGGCCACCTTGCCATGCTCACGAGTGATGAGGGCCGCCATCTCGACCTTATGCTTCTCCAGCAACTGCCGAAAGGCGAACATCACGCGGGTCCGCTGAGCAAGGGAGGCCGCTCCCCATTTCTTCTGCGCCGCCGCGGCCACCTTGACCGCTTCATCCACCACCTTCTCGCTGGCGAAAGCCACCCGGGTGCTCGACTCGCCGGTGGCCGGGTTGAAAACGTCGCCCCAGCGCTCCGTTGGACCGGCGTAGTGCTTGCCGCCGATCCAGTGGTTGACAACGGTCAGTTCCCGCGTCGCTTGAGTTTCGTTCGTCATTTGGAAAATCCTCCTACGCCTTGACGGCGCGATCTGTTATCTCGAGGCCGCGGTCCACGATGTCGAGCCCATCATGAAGCTGAGCCTCCGTGATGACCAGCGGCGGATTGGTAAAGAAGGTGTTCCAGCGGACGAAGGTGTAGAGGCCCTGCTCGCGGAAAAACTTTCCCAGAGCGCTCATCTCCTCGGAAGCGCCGTTGAACGGCGCCATCGGCTCGTAGGTCTCGCGATGGCGAACAATTTCAAAGATGCCGAACAAACCGATGGAACGAGTGATCCCTACCGACGGATGCTTCTTTTCCAACTCCTTCATGCGCTGGCGAAGCACGGCGCCCAGTTTCACTGCCTTGTCGAGGAGGCCCTCGTCCTCGTAGACGGCGATGGTGGCGAGCGCGGCGGCGCAGGCGAGGGTGTGGCTGTTGTAGGTCAATCCGCCGGGAAAGGCTCGGTCCTGAAAAGTCTTGGCAATCTGCGGACGCATCCCCACCGCCCCGAGCTGGACATAGGCTGAGGTGAGGCCCTTGGCCATGGTGATCATGTCGGGCACGACGTTCCAATGGTCGACCGCGAACCACTTGCCGGTTCGACCAAAACCCGACATGACCTCGTCGGCCACGAGCAGTATCCCGTGCCGATCGCAGATCTCGCGCACCGCCTTCATGTAGCCGTCGGGAGGGATCAGGATGCCGTTCGTGCCTACCACCGTCTCCATCACGAAGGCGGCGATGTTCTGGCCGCCCTCGTAGCGGATGACGTCCTCCAGTTCGCGAATACACAGGTCGAGAGGCTCGGGGTCGCGCCGGCCATACTTGTGGAAGTCAGGCGCACGGACGACCCCGGGAATCCCCGGCTCCGAATACCATCGGCGCGGATCGCCGGTGAGGGCGATGGCCCCCGCGGTGCCCCCGTGATACGAACGATAGCGGACCATGATCTTGTGGCGGCCAGTCACCGCCCGGGCGATGCGAATCGCGTTCTCGTTGGCCTCCGCCCCGCCGTTGGTGAAGAAGAAGGTATCGATATCGCCCGGCGTAATCTCCGCGAGCTTCCGGCCCAGAAGGGCGCGGGGCTCCGTCGCCATGAAGGGGTTCGCGTAGCACAGCTTCGACGCCTGCTGCTGGATGGCATGCACCACGCGGGGGTGTGAGTGGCCGATGTTGCTGCACATCAACTGCGAGTTGAAATCGAGGTACCGCTTGTCCTCGGGCGTCCAGAAATAGACGCCCTCGGCCCTGGCCACGGGGATGGGATCGATCTTCGACTGAACCGACCATTCATACATGGTGTGCCGTTTGCACAGCTCCACCATCTCCGGACCGGTCAGGGGACGCGGCATCATCTCGGTCTTGGACTCAGTCATGGCTTCCTTGTGCCCCCGCCCGCGAGGCGCATCAGCACGAAATAGATAAGGAACGCCGCCCCGAACCCGACGAACCAGCCGTAATCATAAAGGGGCTTGAGCGGCGGCCATACGAGTCCGCCCCAGGCGAGCGCGCACCCAGTCAACATCGCGACGACCGCGGCGGGATTCCATCCGCCCCAGTAGCGATACGACCCCGTCGTGAGATAGAGGTCCTCGAGGTTCAGGCGCGTTCTCCTGACGAGCCAGTAGTCGGCGATCAGGACGCCGCCGATCGAGCCGAGACCGCCGGAGTACCCCACCAGCCAGGTGAAGATATAGCCCGAAGGATCGGCGAGCAGGCGCCACGGCTGCATGAGGATCCCCAGGATGCCGGTGATCAGGCCACCGGTCTTGAAGGAGATCAGACGGGGGAAGGCGTTGGCGAAGTCGTTCGCGGGCGAAACCACGTTCGCCGCGATGTTCACCGAAAGCGTCGCCACCACGACCGTGAACATGGACACCGCCACCACGAGGGGATTGTCGAACTTCGCCACCAGCTTGATCGGATCCCAGATCGCCTCCCCGAAGATGACCACGGTGGCGCTGGTGATGAAGACGCCCATGGCCGCGAACACGAACATGGTGGTCGGCAAGGCCACGGTCTGGCCGATCACCTGTTCGCGCTGCGAGCGGCCGAACCGGGTGAAGTCGGGCATGTTGAGCGAAAGAGTAGCCCAGAAACCGACCATGCCTGTGAGCGAGGGAACGAAGACTCTCCAGAACGAGCCGAAGGTCTCGAACTTGCTCGGCTGGGCCAGGAGCGGCCCGAGACCGTTCGCAGCCCCGTAGGCCCAAACCACCAGCGCTCCCGTCATCACCAGAACGAAAGGCGCCGCCCAATTCTCCACCAGACGCAGGAGGTTCATGCCCTTGTAGATGATCGCGATGTTGATCGCCCAGAAGATCATGAAGGACAACCACTCTGTCGTGGTGTGGCCGAGAAAGCCTGGCCCGAGGGCGCCCGCCCAGCCGGGAATGACGCTGGCGAAGAGGGTCTGCACCGCTTCGCCTCCGATCCAGGCCTGGATGCCGAACCAGCCGCAGGCCACGAGCGCCCGCATCAGCGCGGGCAGATTCGACCCGAAGGTGCCGAAGGCGGCGCGGGCGAAAACCGGAAAAGGAATCCCATACTTCGTTCCGGGATGGGAATTGAGCAGAATCGGGATGAGAACGATCACGTTGCCGAGCAGGATCGTGAACAGGGCCTCCCCCCAACTCATCCCCGCCGCCAGCAGTCCAGACGCCATCATGTAGGTCGGGATGCAGTGCGCCATGCTGATCCACAGCGCGGCGTAGTTGTAGGTCGTCCAGTCGCGGTGGGCGACCGGAACCGGGGCCAGGTCTTCGTTGAAAAGGGAACTCTGACGGGCGCGGGCGCGCGACTCGGGGGTCAGTTCGACACGCCCATCGGCGTGTTGGATCTCAGACGTCACAA
>JAENWE010000040.1 GCA_016650185.1 Vicinamibacteria bacterium
AAGAGCCAGGTAGCGTTCGGCTCCGCCAGCGAGCGGTCACGCTTGCGGCCCGCCGGAGCGCCATTGCGGTGCCCACCCAGTTCCGAGTCTGAGCCAGCCTGATGCCTCGCGACCCCTGGATCAGGGCAGGCCCGCTGACCGCGCCGCTTCGAGCGACCGGCGAAACGCGGTTTCCACCACGCCTTCACGAACTGCGAACAGAACCTGGGCGATCGACGGACGCTTCGGCAGCTCCTCGGCCAGGGTTTTCATGACGATGTCCGCCGCACGCTCGACCGGGAAGGCGTAGATGCCGCAACTGATGGCAGGGAACGCGATCGAGTGCAGGTGGTGCTGTTCCGCCAGGCCCAGAGCGACCCGATAGCAAGAGGCGAGGTGAGAGTCCTCGCCCTCCGAGCCGCCCCGCCACACCGGGCCCACTGCATGGATGACGTGAGTTGCGGGGAGGCGGTAACCGCGCGTGATCTTCGCCTGCCCGGTCACGCAGCCACCCAGGGTCCGGCACTCGACCAGCAGCTCGGGACCCGCGGCGCGATGGATCGCTCCGTCCACTCCGCCGCCGCCCAGCAGGCTGGAGTTGGCGGCATTCACGATGGCGTCCACGGCCAGAGTGGTGATGTCGACGTTCCGTATCTCGACCCGATTCACACCCTTATTGTCGCCGCTTCGCTCGCCCGGACCCACGCCGCCGCGCAGTGATGACGGGTGTGTGTCCTCAAACGCCCAGGGTGGCGAGTAAGTGACGGGCGGCGGCGACCATCTCGGCGATATCGCCCTGAAGGCCTCCGCCCTGAGCCAGCTCAGGCTTTCCTCCGCCCTTCCCGCCGAAGCGCGCGATCAGCGCCTTGACCACGGCCGACGCGTTGAGGCCCACGTCCGATGCGCGGGCCACCACGACGAGGGCGGGGGTGGACGCGGAGAACACGGCCGCACACACACCCGACGAGGCGGCGGCCGCCGACGCGACGGCGTTGAGCCCTGAGGCGTCCCATCCCTCGAACGCATGAACCACGACGATGCGTTCGTCGTCGGCGCGCACTCCCGCCGACACCAGTTCGGCCGCCTTGTGCACGGCCAACTGAGACTGCAGCTCGCGCGCGGTCCGGCTGAGACTCTTGTTGTCGGCCTGGAGGCGCTCGATCGCCAGCGCCAGGTCCTTGGGCACGACCGAGAGAACCCGACTGGTGAGAGAGAAGACCTCGCGCCATTCTCGGATCCGTCCGAGGGCGCGCCGCCCGCACACAAACTCCACGCGCGTGCCACCTTTGAACTTTTCGCAGCCCGTCACGGCGATGATGCCGACCGCGCCGGTTCTTGCCACATGAGTGCCGCCGCACGCCGAGCGATCGAAATCGTCCACCTCGATGAGTCGCAGGGTGCCCACCCTGGTCGACTCTTTTCGAAGCGCCAGAGCCGCACCCTCATCCGCCGGGGCGAAGCACACCCGAACCTCGCGGTCGAGCCAGACCACCCGGTTCGCCTCGTCTTCGGCGGCCGCCACGTCGGTCGGCGAGACCACGCGGTTGAGGTCGATTGTGCACAACGTCGCGCCGAGATGAAAGCTTGACGTCTGCGCCTGACCGATCGATTCGAAAGCGGCCGACAGCATGTGCTGTCCTGAGTGCTGCTGCATATGATCGAACCGCCGGGGCCAGTCGATGACGCCCTTCACCCGGGTACCGGGTTCGAGCGGCCCGTCGACGACGTGAACGATGCCTTCCTCCTCGCGGTCGATCACCTCCAGCACGGCGCGTTCGCCCAAGGCGCCCAGATCATGGGGTTGCCCTCCCCCCGTTGGGTAAAAGGCGCTCGCGTCCAGGGAGACTTCGAATCGGTCGCCCGCAGGCGTGCAGGTCGTGACCAGCGACTCGAATTCGGTCAGATAGGCGTCGGTGAAATACAGGCGTTCAGTCATGGGGCAGCTCTCTGACCATCGTCTTCACGCGCAGCATCACGACCCCGTGCGCGCGCACTTTCAGTTTCAACCGCTCATCGAAGTGCTTCCCGGTATCGGTATGCGCAGGCAGATCCTGATGCGCCCACAAGTCGCGGAGGCTCGCGGCCAAAGGCGGCAAACCAATGTCGGACCAGCGCAGATGCAGGTCGGCCTCCTGGTCGGCCAGGTTCAACACCGCCACCGCGCGTGACCCATCGGCGAGAGATTTGACCCATATTTGCGACCCATAGCCGCGGTCGAGAACCTTGCGGCCCTGGGCGCCCAGCGGATCCTGATCGACCGCGATCACCTCGGCGTTGAGCAATATCGATATCGTCTCCGGGCTCATCGCACGCACGTCGTTGCCGGTGATCAGCGGAGCCGCCATCATGGCCCACATCGAAAAGTGCGACCGGTATTCCTCCCCCGTCATGCCCCGTTGCCCACTTCGAGCATGTCGGGATCGTTCCAGTGTCCCGGCCCCGCGGCTCCGGCGTGCGCCTCGTTCGCGTTCAGGATCCACACCACACTTTCCCAGCGATCCCTGATATCCGACGTGGTCCGCCACAACTGCCCCACGCCCGGGGCCCAGTCCCAGGGACGATTGCGTCCCCACTCGCAAATGCTGAGCACGATCTCTCGCCCGGTCTTTAGCAGAGCGTCGCGGAACAGGGTGTAGTGCGTGCGTGCGTCGAGGTCGTCGGCGTTGCACCAGTCCACCTTGATGTAGTCGACTTCCCACTCGGCATAGGTCCGCGCGTCTATGTCGTGATGACCGAGCGATCCCGGCCGGCCCTCGCAGGTCTTGGTGCCCAGGTCGGTGTAGAGGCCGAACTTCAATCCCCGGCCATGGACGTAGTCGACCAGGGCCTTCATGCCGGAGGGAAACCGCTGCGGATCCGCCACGATGCGGCCGCTGGCGTCGCGCGAAACCTGCCAGCAGTCGTCGATGACCACGTACCGATAGCCGGCGTCGCGCATTCCATTCGCCGCCATGGCGGCGGCGGTTTCGCGAATCAGCCGTTCGCTCACGTTGCAGCCGAATTTATTCCAGGTATTGAACCCCATGGGAGGAGTGGAGGCAAGGAGCGCGGCCGTTTGGCGAGGCGGCGCCGGCTGGATGGCGGCCACGCGCGCCAGTCCTCCAAGCGCGAGAACGAAAGCGAAAAACGGCACGGTGAGTGATGGCATGGCGCCTCGTGAGAGTCCGGAAGACCCTTGCGGGGTCGAGTTGGGTGGCCTCAATCGTACTTCGGGCGGCTCACTCATGCGAGGTCGATCAGGGACAGGGCGTCGAGCTGCGCTTGGGGCCGAGGACGGAACTCGGGGCTATGCTTCTCTCACCATAGGAGCCCGTCCAATGACCACCGCCGGTTCGTCAGTCCGCGCCAACGTGAGCGAAGAGGAATGGGGGCAGCGCGTCGACCTCGCGGCCTGCTACCGCCTGGTCGCCCATTATCACTGGGACGATCTGATCTTCACTCACATCTCCGCGCGCGTTCCCGGCCCCGAACATCACTTTCTGATCAACCCTTATGGGATGCTTTTCGAGGAGATCACCGCTTCGAGTCTGGTGAAGGTGAATCTGCAAGGGCAGAAGGTGATGCCGAGCCCCCACGAAATCAACCCCGCGGGCTTTACCATCCACAGCGCCATCCATGCGGCGCGCGAAGACGCGAGGTGCGTTCTCCACCTCCACACCCTGAACGGCGTGGCGGTGGGCGCGCAGAAAGCGGGCGTTCTGCCCATTTCCCAACAGTCCATTCTCGTCCTCTCTTCCCTTGGATACCACGACTACGAGGGGGTGGCGCTCAACGAGGCCGAGAAGCCGAGGCTCGTCGCCGATCTGGGCGCGAAGAGCTTCCTCATGTTGCGGAATCATGGCCTGCTCACCGTGGCTGACACCATCCCTGACGCTTTCGCCTTCATGTACGTTTTCGAGGCGGCGTGCGCTATTCAGGTGCGCGCCCTCGCGGGGGGTGGCGAATTGATTCCCATCGATCCTCGGATCATCGCGGGCGCTCAGGCGCAGGTGAAACAGGTCACCCGGGGCGCGGGCGGAGGCCTCGCGTGGACCGGACTTCTGCGCCGCTTGGACCGGTCCGATAACTCGTTCCGGTCGTAGAACGGTCCGAGGCCCAAAGGGCCTCCGCAGGGGACACTAGAAGCGGAAGCTGACTCCCAGAGAGAAGCGCTTGTCTACGTTGACCCGCGGCGTTCCCGAGAGACTGATCTTCCGGAACTCGGCGCGGAGACGGGCCGCGCCGATGGGGACGCGCACGCCTCCGAAGATCGCGTTGAGACTGCCCCAGTCAGAGACCGCCCCGAACTTCTGTCGATAGGCGCCAATTCCGAGACCGACAAAAGGCGAGATCTTGAGCGCGGGGGGATTCACCTCGACCTGGGCGGTGTAGGTCTCGATCGAAACCAGCGGATCCTCACCCTTGATGCGAGCGAACTCTCCCCCGGCCTGCAGGAAAGGAAGCGAGATCAATGCGGCGTGGACGCCGAATCCCGTGCCCCAGTCCTTCGTCGGCGTGGCCAGGGTCAAGAAGGCCCCGATCTCGCCGGCCCCGGACGAAGACGCGGCCATCATCAGGGCCGCCATCGCTCCGACGAACGCCCGGCGCCCAAGAAGTTGTCTCGTCATGTCCTGATCTCCTGCCCGTTATTTCTGGCGCTGCCGTTCCTTGTGCACTGTCCAGGCGATGGGCGCCAGGGACAACGCAATGATGACGATGGCGATCTTGTCGATGTTGCGGGCGAGATCGAACCCGGGAGCAACCGTCTTGAGAATGGGCGGCAGGAAATAGCCGGCCAAAACCATGCTCCACACCCAGGTGAAGGCCCCGATCACGTTATAGGCGATGAAGGTCGCGAAACGCATCCTTACCATGCCCGCCACGATGGGCGCGAACGTGCGGACGATCGGCACCCAGCGTCCGGCGACCACGAAGAAGGTTCCCCAGCGTCCATAAAACTCTTCGGTCTTGGTGAGGTAGGCCCGTTTGTAGATGGGGATACCGAGAAAACTCTTCTCGTTCCATCCATAGAGGGCCTTTCCGAACCAGGAACCGATCCAGTAGCCGATCTGGTCGCCCAGGATGCCGCAGATCGGAACCAGGGCGAGCAGGGCCCACAGCGGGAGCAGGGGTTGGCCGTCAGTCCCGAGCGTCGCCGCAAAGATCCCGCACAGAACCAGGAGAGAGTCGCCGGGGAGCAGGGCGAAGAAGCCAGTTTCCGCAAAGATGATCAGGCAGATGACCGGGAGTCCGCCCGTCTGAATGAGCCACTGGATGCCTTCCGGCTTCAGGAACCACAAAAGCTCGTGAACAATCTCCAAAAACCCTCCGATCAGAAAAGCAAAGGGCGAAGTCTAGTGCGAGCACTCCGCCCAAGGTTAGTTCAGGGGAAAGAGATTGTCCGATCTGACCTACTTGACCTCGGCGGTTGGACGCTTACCCGCGTAGCGAAGCGTGATCTGGTGGATCGTACAGAGGTCGAAGCCCTCCCAGATCGCCTCTTCTCCATCGGAGAAGACTATCCGCATGTCCCACACGCAGTCCTTTTCCTTGTGGGCGAACTCGATGGTGACGTTCTGGCCATTGTCGAGCGTGTCCTGATCCATCACGTCATCACCCCAGGTCTTCTGGTGGGCGGGGGCGACGTAAACCTCGTCGATGTCATAACCGGTCTTGTTAATGAGCACGAAATCCTGATCGCCGGCCCAAACGAGACCAGCGCTGATGGCCACCGTGAGGGCAAGGCCGAGTCCGAGCAGTGAGAGCGACTTTTTGGTGAGATTCATGCGACGTACGGTATGTGGGAGAGCGGCCGGCTGTCAACAAAACTCATTGAAAACCGCGATCAAATTAACAGCGAAGTCGTTGCCGTACAAACGATCGGTACCGCACCGGTTTTGGCCGGTCGAAAGCGGGCCGCACATGCCGTCTCTGTCGATGGCGAATCGCGACATTGGCAGGCTCGACATTCCGCTCCCAAACGACAGGAGCGGGAGTGTCCGGCATCATTGCAAAAGAGCTAGGCTTCGGCCTCGGTGTCCCAGTTCGTAAGTACGGTCACGCACCGAGAACGCCGAGCCGGGATGCATCGGCGTTCGAATGCGAGCGTATTTACGAATTGGGGTACTTAGCCCGCTTCCGAGGAGATTTTCGATCCATGAGACCCACGGTTCTTGCCGTTCTTGCCCTGACTCTTTCGCTGGCCGCGGTTACGCCCGCACAATCCCAGCCCTCCTCCCCGGCCGGCGCCCTAGGGTTCTATCGATCCCCGACCTTGCGCGGAAATGCGATTGTCTTCGCCGCCGAAGGTGACCTTTGGGCCGTTTCGACAGAGGGCGGCCTGGCGCGCCGGCTCACCAGCCACCCCGCGCAGGAATCGGACCCCACGCTTTCGCCTGATGGCAAGACGGTGGCGTTCACGGCGAGGTACGAAGGTCCGGTGGAGGTGTACACCATGCCGGTCGAAGGTGGGGTGCCCACACGAAGGACTTACGAGTCGGAGCCGTCCTTCGCCACCACCTGGACGCCTTCCGGTGATCTTGTCTACACCACTCAGCATTTCGCGACCCTCCAGGATTCGCAGCTCGTCTCCTTGAATCTCAAGACCGGCGAGCGGACGCGCGTCCCCCTCTCTCAGGCCACCGAAGGCTCATACGATGCTTCGGGCCGCACGCTTTACTTCGTCCGTCCCGCGTTCCACAACAACGTCACCAAGCGATACAAGGGCGGCCAGGCGCGGAAGATCTGGAAATTCACCGAAGGGGCCAAGGAGGCCCAGGTCCTCACTCAGAGTTACGACGGTGAGAGCCACTCGCCCTTGTGGTGGAAAAGCCGCGTGTATTTCGTGAGCGACCGCGATGGCACGATGAATATCTGGTCGATGGACGAGACCGGCGGCGACCTCCGCCAGCACACGATGCACGCGGGCTGGGACGTGAAACGGCCGGCCCTCGATGCCGGCCGGCTCGTCTATCAGGTGGGCGTGGACCTGTGGCACTACGACATCACCACCTCAGCCGAGCGGTTGATACCCATCACCCTCCCCTCCGACTTCGATCAGCTACGCGAGAAGTGGGCGACGAAGCCGATGGATCTGCTCACCTCCGCCCACCTGCACCCCAAGGGCGATTCGGTCGTGCTCACCGCGCGCGGCCGGGTGTTCGTCGCGCCCGCGGGCTCGGGCCGGCTTCTCGCCGCCTCGAGAAAGCCGGGAGTGCGGTATCGCGATGTCCGGTTCATGCCCGACGGCAAAAACCTGGTCGCGCTTTCCGATGTGAGCGGCGAACTCGAGTTCGCCACTCTGCCCGCGAACGGAGTGGGCGACGAGAAGCCCCTCACCAGCGACGGCAAGGTGCTGCGCTTCGACGGACGGCCCTCACCCGACGGCAAGAGGATCGCCTACACCGACAATGACAACGGTGTCTTCGTGCTGACCATCGCGACGAAAGAGCAGACCATGATCGCGCCCAATCGGGAGGGAGGCGGTGACATGGCCTGGTCGCCGGACAGCCGATGGATCGCGGGGTCGCAAACCGCCTCGAACAGCTTCGCCCGGATCCTGCTCTACAACGTCGACACCAAGACCACCACTCAGGTGACGAGCGACCGGGTCAACTCTCTGAGCGCCTCCTGGAGTCCTGACGGGAAGTGGCTTTATTTCCTCTCCGATCGCAACATGGAGTCGGTGGTGGGCGCGCCGTGGGGCCCCCGCCAGCCCGAGCCGTTCTTCGACCGGCCGATGAAGCTGTATCAGGTCGCGCTCAAGAAAGGCCTTCGCTCGCCTTTCAAGCCAGCAGACGAGTTGCATCCGGATGCGCCGGAGAAATCCGAGAAACCCGAGGCCAAGTCCGACGCCGCTCCCGCGGCCAGCCCCTCCGCCTCACCGAAGGCGACCCCCGTTCCCAAGGCGGTGACCGCGGTCGACATCGACCTCGACGGACTCGACCTTCGCATCTACGAAGTGCCTGCGGACGCCGGCGACTTCAACACTCTGAGTGTCACCGCCAAGGCGCTGTACTGGCTGGCCACCGATCCCGGCGCCGAGGGCAAGACCCACCTCATGGTCCTCGAGGTCACCAACAAGGAGCCGAAGGCGGTGAAACTGGTCGAGGACGTGACCTCGTACGAGGCGTCTTCAGATGGCAAGAAGCTCCTGGTTCGGAAGAAGGCCGACGTCTACGTGATCGATGCCGGAACGAAAGCCGTGGCTGCGACTGACCTGGCCAAGACGCGGATCGACCTCTCGGGCTGGACG